>JBOHWM010000558.1:0-4860 GCA_050736555.1 Binataceae bacterium (SeqCode) | reverse complement strand
GCTCTGAAAATGGCGGGCTCACGCGGTCTCTACTTTCATGACCGCACGAATGAGTTGATCGCTCATACGCAGTTCTTACCGTTCCTCCGGCCGAGGGGCGATCTTGATAATACCTCTCGCGACTGGGCGAGGCTCAGGAGAGAGCCGACGCGGACAATTACAGAATCTCTTCCATCACTCGCGCAAAACACGCCTGATGTCCTACGCTCGCAGCAGCTCGCGCAAGGCGTACGGCAGCACGCCGCCATGACGGATGTACTGTACGTCTTCCGGGGTATCGATGCGTGCGAGCACTTCGAATTCCTTGACCTTGCCGTTTTCCTCGGTGCGCGCTTTGAGCACCTGATGGGGTTTGAGGCCGGCGGCGAGCCCGGTTATTGAATAAACCTCGTGTCCGGTCAGCCCCAGGCTTTCGCGATTCTGACCATTGCGGAATTCCAGCGCCAGCACACCCATTCCGACCAGGTTACTGCGATGGATACGCTCGAAACTCTCGGCAATAACCGCGCGCACGCCCAGCAATTGCGGACCTTTGGCCGCCCAATCGCGCGAGGAACCCGAGCCATATTCCTTTCCGGCGATCACGATTAGCGGTATTTTCGCAGCGCGATAGCGTTCCGACGCGTCAAAAATGGTCAGCTTTTCGCCGTCAGGCTGGTAGGCGGTGAAGCCACCCTCGACCCCCGGCACCATCTGGTTGCGCAGCCGGATATTGGCGAACGTCCCCCGCATCATCACTTCATGATTGCCGCGCCGTGAACCATAAGAGTTAAAATCATGCGGCCGCACACCCAGTTTCACCAGATATTCCCCGGCGGGACTGTCAGCGGGAATGGAACCCGCGGGCGAAATATGATCGGTCGTGACGCTGTCTCCAAGCACCGCAAGTACGCGCGCGCCAACAAGGTCCGTCATCGGCGGCGGAGTAGCCGCCATATCGTCAAAAAATGGTGGCGCTTTGACGTAGGAGGATTTCGCATCCCATTTGAACAGCTCGCCCGCCGGAATTTGCAGTCCCTGCCAACGTTCGTCACCGTCGAACACTTGCGCATATTCGTCACGGAACATGCTGGAATCAACCGCGCTCGAAATGGCGTTGTTGATCTCTTCGGGCGCCGGCCAGATATCACGCAGATAGACCGGCTTGCCGTCCTTGCCTTGACCCAACGGCTCGTTATTCGGGTCAAAATCCATCGTGCCTTTCAGCGCGTATGCGACCACTAAGGGCGGCGAAGCGAGATAATTGAAGCGGACCACCGGATTGATGCGGCCCTCGAAATTCCGATTGCCGCTCAAGATTGCGCATACCACCAGGTTTCCTTGCTTGACCGCGCCGGCAATAGGTTCGGCCACCGGGCCGCTGTTACCGATACAGGTAGTGCATCCATAACCGACCAGGTTGAAACGCAGACGTTCCAGGTAAGGCGTCAGGCCAGCCTTCTTCAGGTAATCGGTCACGACTTTGGAGCCCGGCGCCAGGCTCGTCTTCACCCACGGCTTCGGCTCTAACCCGCGCTCGACCGCCTTCTTCGCCAGGATTCCCGCGCCCAACATCACCGACGGATTGGAAGTGTTGGTGCAACTGGTGATCGCGGCGATCACGAGTGAGCCGTGGCCAAGTTTAAAAGAAGTGCCGTCTGTCCTGGCTTCAACCGTATTCGCCAGCGCGCCGAGGTCACGCGGCACCAACTGATCGCGCGGGGCGGCATCCTTGTTGCCGCCTTCTGAAACCCACTTCTCGATGCGCTCGGGGTCGACGCCGTTGACCTGTCCCTGTATCTCCTTGACCAGCTCCCGGCGGAACTCGCGGCGCGAGTCAGTCAAGGCCACGCGATCCTGCGGCCGCCGTGGTCCGGCGAGGCTTGGCTCGACCGTTCCGAGATCGAGTTCGAGCGTATCGGTGAAGGTTGGATCGGGTGAGTTCGGGATGCGGAACAAGCCTTGCGCCTTGCAATAGGCTTCGATGAGTTTAACTCGATGTTCATCGCGTCCGGTCATGCGCAGATACTCGAGCGTCTGATCGTCGACCGGGAAAAACCCTATCGTGGCGCCATATTCGGGTGACATGTTGCCCAGAGTGGCGCGATCGGCGACGCTCAGGCTGGCCAATCCTTCGCCAAAATACTCGACGAATTTGTTCACCACACCTTTTTTGCGCAACATCTGCGTAACCGTCAGTACCAGGTCCGTAGCGGTTGTTCCGGGTTTCAGGCTGCCCTTGAAACGGCACCCGATCACCTCCGGAATCAGCATCGGCATCGAGCGCCCGAGCATCGCGGCTTCCGCCTCGATCCCGCCAACGCCCCATCCGACCACGCCCAAGCCGTTGATCATCGTCGTATGCGAGTCAGTACCGATCACCGTATCTGGATAGGCTTCACCGTTCTTCGAAGTGAAAACGACGTGAGCAAGGTATTCGAGGTTCACCTGGTGCACGATGCCGGTGTCGGGTGGTACCACACGAAAATTGTCGAAAGCGCCTTGTCCCCAGCGGAGAAACTGATAGCGTTCCTGGTTGCGTTCAAATTCGATTTCCGCATTACGCGCGAACGAATCGGATAACCCGAAAGAATCGACCTGCACCGAATGGTCGATCACCAGATCAGCCGGTTGCAGTGGGTTGATCTTTTTGGGGTCACCGCCCAGCCGTTTGATCGCATCACGCATCACGGCAAGATCGGCCACCACCGGCACGCCGGTGAAATCCTGCAACAACACTCGCGCCGGCATGAAGGCAAATTCCCGCGCGTCATTCTTACCGCCATTCCAGCGCGCCAGCGCCTCGACATGCTCGCTGGTTACGATTTCGCCGTCTTCGCGCCGCAGCGCGTTTTCCAGCATCACCTTAATCGAATAGGGCAGGCGCGCCAGCGAAAAACCACGACGTTCGAGCGCTGGCAATGCGTAAATCGAGTAGCGCTCGCCGTTTACATCAAGGGTGGTGCGAGTGTCAAAGCTGTTTTTGTTCATGTTCAAATTCACTCAATCGGAAACTGACGTATGGAAAGGGTTGAAATTGATGGAGATGGTTTCTAAGGCTTTTCTCGTCGCGGATTTGATCGCTGACGGAATTTCTTTGTCCGCGCATAGGTCAATTTAAAATAGCGCGCCCGCCGCATTGGTTCCACGCTGGCTGGATATTCCAATGCGTTTTAAACCGACTTCACATTTACGGCAGCTCGCGTAGGAGCTTGCCATTCTCAGTGTAGAAATCAAGCGCCGGCTCGCCCTCATTATCGACACCCAGAAGTGTGCGCGGCCGGCCCTGTGTGTCGTAGAGGCGCAAGGCCGAAACGTTGTCGCCATTGACGCTCAACAGCGCCCGCACGGTTCCCTGCGTACTGTTGAGCCGCATCCCCACGTTGTCGCCAACGATAGCGAAGGCACCAAGCATTTTGCCGTTGGCATCGTATAACTCAAGACTGGGTCCACCGCTGGCGTTCCACAAGCTTGCACGTTTTTTGCCGTGGCTATCGACCAAAATGAATTGCCGCGCGGTGATTACACGAGGAGCAGCTTCCGCGGCGGCGGCGGGCCGCAGTCCCCAAATCCGATTTCCGAGCGCGCCGCCGATTATTCCGCCGATCAACGCCACTACCACGTATAGGCATTCTCTGCGATGCATAAGAACGTCACCTTTCCTCGGATAATCTCAGCGCCGGCACGGTAGACCGCAGCCATAACGAATCATGCGGAGATGGAGCGTCATGTGTGGCTTGGGATCACGCACACGCCCTTCTTCAATCAGGCAACAATACCGTCGAACCCGTCGTACCGCGATCGGCAAGCGCACGATGAGCCGCAGCCGCTTCGGCCAAAGGAAAACGTTGCTTGATTTCGCAACGCACGATGCCGGCCGATAGCACTTCAAACAGCGCATTCGCGATCGCGACCATGTCCTCGCGCCGTGCCGCGTAAGTGTTGAGTGTCGGTCGCGTTAAATAAAGCGAACCCTTCGCGGCCAGAATATTGATGCTGAAAGGCGGCACCAGGCCTGACGCTTGTCCGTAACTTATCATCAGGCCACGCGGCCGCAGACAGTCCAGCGACTTCATAAATGTGGCCTGCCCCACTGAGTCGTAAACCACTGGCACACCCGCCCCGTTGGTGATTTCCTTGACCCGCGCTACAAAATCCTCGCGGCTGTAATTGATTGTGTGGGTGCAGCCATTTTGCGCGGCAAGCGCGGCCTTTTCATCGCTGCCGACCGTTCCAATCACAATAGCTCCCAGATGTGCAGCCCACTGGCACAGGATTAATCCGACTCCGCCCGCAGCAGCGTGAACGAGGATAGTGTCGCCGCGCTTTACCTGGTACGTGGAATGGATAAGGAATTGCGCGGTCATCCCTTTCAGCATCGCCGCCGCCGCCGTCGCATCGTCGATAGTCTCTGGGATTTTTATCAAAAAACGCGCCGGCAAGGTGCGCACCTGAGAATAAGATCCAAGCGGACCGCCCGCGTAGGCGACTCGGTCTCCTTGCTTGAATCCGGTAACGTCGGGCCCGATCCCCTCGATCACGCCGGCTGCTTCGTTGCCCGGCACGAACGGCATCGACGGCGCCGGGTAGACGCCGCTACGGAAGTAAATGTCAACGAAATTGAGCCCGATAGCGTGATGACGCACCGTAACCTGGCCTTGACCCGGTGCGGCGACGTCGTACGTCTCATACTTCATCACTTCCGGGCCGCCCGTTTCCCTCACAACGATGGCTTTGCAGTTCATGGTCTGGATTCCTCGCGCAGTGAGAACAGCAGTGAGCTTAGCGGCAAAATCGAGAGGCTGCCAAACTAACGAGTAAGCAGGGGCGGCGGTCCAAAAAACGAATCGCGGGCCCGATTAAATCAGCGCCCGCGAATCT
>JBOHWM010000557.1:0-10562 GCA_050736555.1 Binataceae bacterium (SeqCode) | reverse complement strand
CTCCATCCGAGGCAACAGAAGGTCGTCCAATTTGTTTCACGATGCAACTTGGAATCGCAGTCGCGGCTCTCGACGTATGGCGGGTGGCCTCACCGAGCTACCGGGGAACGGTCCGCGGCGACTGGATTGGGCGATATTTCTACGAATTGGTGAATCAATAGCGATCCGTGTCAGGTCCGTTCGATGCGTGCGGCGTAACAGCCGGGCGCGGCATAGTGAACGTGTATGTACGCGGCCGCGGGATTGGTGAAAAACCGATCCACCACCGATTCCAACTCCCGCCCACTCACGACTTCCCATGCAACCGCCATCGCCTTGGAGTCGAAGGCGCGTACCGCGAGCGTACGGCTGCGCAGTTGTTCTGGCACCTGATTGATCGCGTCGTAGGTCTTTTCGCCCTCACGGACGTAAACCGCATAGCGCATCCGGTAGGGTGAAGCGACTGGATGATGTTCATAATTGACCAACAAGACTTCGTCCCCAGGCTGCGCATCGGTGAGACTCACACGGCAGGGAGCTTGTGTGCCTTCTTTGACGATTTGGCGCACGACGCCGCGTGCCGCCAGTTCTTCATCGGATAACGTGAACAGAGGCGCGAAATGTTCGGCCGGCAGACCGGTAATGCGGAAGTCCATGTGGTTCCTCCAGACTAGCCATTTGAATGGTACAACCCCGCCGGAGAACCGATGTGATGCGTTGCGCGGTCAATGCACGCTTAGTGAAATTCCGATCAATGGCCAGTAGAAATGAATCGACAGATTCAACACCAGCCATCCCAACACGAACATCAGGATGCCGGGCAAGACCAGTTCGCGCACGCGGAGGTAGCCGCCCGAATAAGCCAGCGCATTAGCGGGTGTGCCTACTGGCAGAATGAAAGTCAAACCCGCTGGCAGGGCCACCGCCAGTGTCAGCGCGCGCGGATCGAGACCATAACGGCTGGCCAACCCCAGACCGACGGGCACCAGCGCTGCGACCACGGCGGAATGGCTCAGGGCTTCACTTAAAATTATCGCGGCAAAAGAAAGCAGCAGCAGTTTCAACGTGATCGAATCGGTATGGCCGAGGGTCAGATGGGCGAGGAAACTGGCGGCGCCGGTCTTTTGCAAAGCGGCGCCCATCGCGATAGCGCCGCCGTACATTAGGACGATACCCCAATTGACATACTCCTCGACTTCGTTCCACGAGAGCAGATTGAAGACGAACAGCGCTACCACCGCGAGAATCGCGATACTCGCCAAGCCCCACGTCGCGCTGAAGAAAAACCACGCCAGCACCGTTACCGTCAGGATGGCGGCGACGGCCTTTTCCTCGAAGGTGATGCGGCCGAGCTCGGCGGGCCGCAGAATTTGAGTGACATCGGCCTGGTCCAACTCGGCGGGGAACCAGAATCTCAAGACCAGATAACCGAGCCCGAGCAACGCCGCCGTCATGGGTACGGTGGCCACCGACCAGCGCATAAACGAGATCGTTTGGCCGGTGGCTTCGGTCAGCATCCCAAGCGCCAGCGCGCCTCGCGCGCCGCCCAGCAAGGTCGCGATTCCGCCGATATTCGCGCCCCACGCCATCGCCAGGAACAACGCGCTGGCGAATCGTGACTGCCCGGGTTTCAGTTCCATGCTCACCGCGATATCGAGCACGATGGGAAAGACCATCGCGGCGACCGCATGCTCAGGAATTACGAACGACATGAACGCACTCAACAGAAAAACCGAGCGCACCAGCGCGTGGGGCGTGCGGCCGAAGTGGCTGAAGACGTGGAGTGCGACGCGCCGCCCCAGGCCGCGATGGCTTACGGCGGCGGCCAGCATAAAGGCCGCCAGAATAAAAAAGATCGCTTCATTGCCAAATAAGGCGTAGGCGCTACGCACCGGCATCACGCCCGACGCCCCAAGCAGCACAATCACCAGAAGGCTGGTCACCATCAGGGGCAAAACGCCGGTGACCCAATAAATCACCGCTAGCCCGAAGACCGCGATCGCGCGCTCAGCCACCGGACTCAAACCATTGGGCGGTGGCGCGCGCATCAGCAGCACGAAGACGATTACGCCAGCGGCCAGGATAAACGGCCGCACTCCGCGCGAAAGCAGCACCAGCGCGAGCGGCCGCGTATCAACGATGAGCTCTTCGAGGTCGTGCTCCTCGGTAGCGCGGCGGCGGTTCGGATCTTCGCGCGCGCTCACAAGCGTGAGGAATCGAATGAGGCGCGCACGCGTTTCACGCGCAGGCGCCGGCGCATACGGGCCAGCGACCGGGTGGTCATCGCGCCCAGACGATTACGAGTCAAAAGCTGGATCAGCACTGGAATTTGCGACGCGTCGGGGGCAAAGAAGCGGGCGTCAAAGGGGGCAATCGCGGTTGAGATGTCGCGCGCCCAAGTCGCACTCAGGCCGGTTCTCGAGGCCGAATTATAAAGCTGGGCCAGGATTGAGGCGGCTTCGGCGTTCGCCAAACGGTTGAAGGGTATGGGTGAAATCCCCAGAAGCGGTGTGATACCGGCGGTGGTCAACTCGTCGATTGCGGCGACGGCTCCGGCCGGGCTGGTTAAATCAAGCAGCAACTCCGACCACACCGCGCCATTGGGAAAGATGCGCGCGGCATGACGTAAAGCCTCAAGATAGCGCGCGCGGCCAAAAAAGCGTGCACGTCCGGGAAAATAACGCCGCATCGCGCTGTCGTCCGCGGCTTCAAGATTGTACGCGATAACGTCGGCGCCGGCCGCGTAGGTGAGTTCAACCATGCGCAGTGAGGCCGGCGGATGCATCGTTACCGCTACCATCGTGTCGAAATGCCGATGTATCGCGTCGAGGTACGGGCGCAAGAGGTAGAGGCCAGCGTCGTCACCCGGGAAATAGCCGAGATAAAAATGCACGAACTCAGCCGCGCCTTCGTCAAATGCGCCGTGCAACGCCTCCACCACTTCGTCCACCGGCCACAGTTCTCCGGCCTTTTGCGTCAGTTCGCGGCCTAAGCAGAAGGCGCAAACGTGGCCCGGCTGATTGAGGCCGCACCCGCCGCCCAGCATCACGGCCGCGTAGCTCCCGCGCATGCGCACAATTCGCCCGAGCGGGATATCACGACGGTTGCGAGTAATGGTGAAAGCCGGCTCGGCCACTATCCGCACCGGCACGATGGCGGAGGAATCTCGTACCGCGACACCGCCCTGATGTTCGATCAGTTCAAGTGGCGACTCTGGATTGAGACGCGCGCGGACCCACAGGTCCCCGCTCAGCAGGAATTCCACCGCGATGGACTCGAAGGGAGCTTCGACCGAGGAAGGAGACGCTGCGGCGGCATCGCCGAGACGCGCGGCCACGCCCTCCCTCGCGAGCATAAACTTGAGCATCGCGGGATTATCGGCGGCTTGCGCAAGCATGGCTACAAATCGCCTGACAGGGTGTTGGGTCCAGAGGAGCAATTCACGGCTTTCTCAACACCCCGCTACGGGCATGCCTCCGCAAGCTGGAAGGCTTGCGCCAGCGCCGCCGGTGAAGCGAAAACGTCGAGTGCGCCGGCCGCGCGCAAGCGCTGGCAGGCGATGGGCTTAGCCGCAATGCCGTAGAAGCTGACGCGGGCACTGCGAGCGGCGCCCGCGTCGGCTTCGCTATCGCCCACAAAGACGGCCTCATGAGCGCTCGCACCAACTCGCGTGAGCGCTTCATGCACCATCGCTGGCAATGGCTTGAGGGCAAGTCCGCCGTCGCGGCCAACGATAGCGCCGACGGTCTCCGTCAAGCGATTGTGCCGCAGCCAGGATTGGACGGTGCGTGAGGAGTTGGAGGTAACGATCGCGGCGCGAATGCCGCGCGCGGCGAGCGCGCGCAGCAATTGCTCAGCGCCGCGCAGCGGACAAGCTCGTTCGGCGCCGGCCAGTTCGTATTTTTCGATAATGCGCGAGGCCCGACGCAGCATCACGGCCGCACCGCGGCCGTCCCGCTCACCCGCACTGTCGGGGTTGGCGTGATCCGCGCCGGCTGGATGCGCCCGGACGAGGCCCGGACGCATCCCGTCGAGCAGACGCGCGCGCAGCGCTTCGTACAGCAGCAAATTGCCGCGCGGAAATTCGGTAAAAATCGCAGCCGCAACGCCCGCCTCGCGCAAATATGCTTCGAGTTCGATCCGGCTGCGTGCCCAATCCACCACCGGCTCAAGCGCGGCTAGCGTATTGTCAAAGTCGAATAGCCACAGCCGCACGGAAGCCGGATCACGCATCGCGTGCCCCCGCGTTCCGATTCGCGATAGCCGCGCATGCGCAGCGATTCGCGCCCATCGCAGGTCCGGACGCCGCTTGGGTCAACGGCCTGGTGCGCGTGACATAGCCGGCAAATTCAATCAGCGTCGGAGTCGGTGTCGTCGCGTTCGCCAACAGCTTCAAGGCTTCCGCCGCCGCCAACATCGCGATTAGCCGGGCGTTGGCGGCACGCCGCGTCAATGGCGCCATAATCTGCGAGTCCGCGCATACGGGGCAGGGAGTCGAACTCACCGCCGCGATTTGCCCCGGCTCGGCCAGCCGCGCGAAAACCATCGTGGGGCGCTCGGATGCGGCGCATAACGCGCGTGCGGCTTCGAGTGCCGCCGCACCGCTAATCAGCACCAACGCCAGATTGCTTTCCGCCGGCAGGTCACGCGTACGGCTGACTTTCACGTCACGATTGAGCGCGCGCGTTTCCGCAATCAACGCGGCGGCGCGGGCGGCTTCCTGCGCATCATCAGCGGAGCCGGCAAGCCATTGAATCGTGCCGACGCCGGCCCCAGCCATGTAGGCCAGCACTGGACCCGTATCTTCGCTTTCACCGGCGATTAGCAGCCGTGACTGGAGTAGCCGCTCCTGTCCGACTCCGCCGATTGGCGCAATCAGGATTTGGCGGCTGTAGCGCTCGATTTGCTGATCGGTCAACTCCATCAATAGCAATATGCCTGTCGCTTCGAGCCGTGCATTTTGTGTGCGGATGCGCGAAGCGTGACAGCCGCTCTATTCGATCACGTTCTTTTCTATCGGCTCGACCGTGACGCCGGTTTGCCGCAGCCAAGTGATCGCCCGTTCAATCTGTTCGCCGCCGCCTTCGAATTCAACCGCGACCAGGCCCATATCTTCCGAAACACTGGCGCCGCGGATATTGAAAACCAAGTCGAACTTCTTGACGAGCTGGTAAAGGATTGGCTCCCGGATAAGGGCGCGCGGGTAGCTCAGGTAGTAGCGCTCGCGGATACGTTCCATTTGTGGAGCAGGCGCTGCAATCGCTCGCGGCGCCATTCCTGCCATCCGATCCAGAGATTGGTGGATAAATACTTATCGCCGAAGTCGGGAAACACCGTTACGACGCAGCCTTGCTTGAGCGTGCGCGCCAATTTCAACGCCGCGACCATCGCGGCGCCCGACGACTGCCCGACCAGGATTCCTTCGTACTGACCCAGCGCGTAGACCATTTCGTAAGCGTCCTCGGTACTGATTTGCATTTTGGCGTCGAGTTCCCGCTCATGATAGATACCTGGCACAATCGAGGTCGCCATATGCTTGAGGCCTTCCAGCCCGTGCATCGCGTCGTCCGGTTCGACCGCGATTATCCTGATTTCAGGATTGCGCAATTTTAAATAACGCCCGGTTCCCATCACCGTGCCGCCGGTGCCGATGCCGGCGATGAAGTGAGTGACGGCGCCGTCCGTCTGGTGCCAGATTTCAGGGCCGGTATGGTCGAAATGGGCCAGTGGATTAGCTTCGTTATTGTACTGGTCGGGTTTGAAAAAACGTTCGGATTCCTCCGTGATAATCTTGCGGCATAGCACGATGGCGCCGTCGGAACCGAGCAGCGGATCCGAGTAGATGGGCTTGGCGCCGAACGCCTGAATGATTTTCTTGCGCTCGCGGCTGACGTTCGACGGCATCACGATTTCGACCTTGTAGCCGAGGGTCGCGCCCACCATGGCCAGCGCGATGCCGGTGTTGCCGGAAGTCGAATCGATGATGGTCTTGCCGGGATGCAGATCGCCGCTCGCCAGCCCCGCTTCGAGCATCTTGCGCACCGGCCGGTCTTTAACTGAACCACCGGGGTTGAAGCCTTCGAGCTTGGCGTAAATTTTGACTTCCGGACGCAGCAATCCCTCCGTCAGCCGCTTGATCTCCAGCAACGGCGTGTTGCCGATGAGATCGAGCACGCTGCGCGCACGCGTGACCGGCGCGACGTTAACGTCCGCCGGCAATCGCGGGAACGATCGAGATGTCGTCGCCATCCTTGACCTTGGAGCTTAGCTGGTTGAGAAAGCGAATATCATCACCGTTGAGATATATGTTGACAAAACGGCGCAGATCGCCTTTTTCATCGAGCAACCGTTCGCGCATCCCGGGATGGCGCCGCTCGAGGTCCTCGATGACGGCGCGGATGGAATCGCCTTCGGCCGGGACCTCATCGCTGCCCGCGGTGAATCTGCGCAGTGGAGTCGGAACGCGAACTTTGGCTGACATTATGCTCGATTATACCGCCCGTAGATGAAAAGTTAGGGCGTTATCTTCGACCGACGTGTGCTTTAGGCGGCGCCTGCCAATGCCCGTTGGGTGCCGTTAAGCCGTTCAAACAACGCGTCGAATTCCTTGAGCCGCGCCTCGATCACGAATGGCTCGACGATCGCGCCAGCCACCGCCTCCAAGGTCTTATAACCATTACCCGTGATCGAGACTACCACGGTCTCGTCGGCGGCGATGCGCTTTTGCTCAACCAGCTTGATTGCCACCGCCAGCGTGGTGCCACCCGCCGGTTCGGCGAAAATCCCTTCGGTTCGCGCCAGGAGCTTGATTGCGTCGATAATCTCGGGGTCGGAAGCCGAATCGCCCCATCCGCCAGATTCGCGCACCGCGCGCAATACATAATAGCCGTCGGCGGGATTGCCGATGGCGATGGACTTGGCGATCGTGTTGGGTTTGACCGGCTCAATCAGGTCGGTGCCCTTATGCAAGGCGGCGATGACTGGCGCGGAACCGGCCGCTTGTGCGCAATGCACCTTGCATTCGCCGCCGCGCAACAGGCCGACTTCCTTTAATTCTTTGAACGCCTTCGCCACCTTGGGCAGAATTGTGCCACCGGCGGTCGGTACCACGATATGATGCGGCAGGCGCCAGCCAAGCTGCTCGGCGACTTCAAAGCCGAAGGTCTTGGCCCCTTCGGTATAATAAGGCCGCAAGTTGATATTGACGAAGGCCCATCCGTATTTGTCCGCGATCTCGCTGCACAGACGGTTGACGTCGTCGTAATTGCCGCGAATCGTGATCACGCGTGCGCCATAAATGGTCGAGCCCACGATTTTGCCCGCTTCCACGCCCTCGGGCATGAAAATCACGCAATTGAGACCCGCCCGCGCCGCATGCGCGGCCACCGCCGTGGCGAGATTCCCGGTGGACGCGCATGAGACCGTCTTGAAGCCAAATTCGCGCGCCTTGGTGATCGCGACCGAGACCACCCGGTCCTTATACGAAAGCGTCGGATGGTTGACCGTGTCATCTTTGATGTAGAGCTTTTTTAAACCCAACTCGGCGCCCAGCCGCTCGGCCTTGACCAACGGCGTGAAGCCGGAATTGGGGCCGATTTCGGGCTCGCCTTCGACCGGCAGTAGTTCGCGATAACGCCACAGGTTGTGCGGGCGCGCCTCAACCCCGGCGCGCGACATCGCGGCCCGGATGCGGACGTAATCGTAGATCACTTCGAGGGGTCCGAAGCAGGTTTCACACACGTGCAGCGGACTCAGCGGATATTCTTGACCGCACTCGCGGCATTTGAGGCTGGTGACGTAGCTCATCTTGGTTCTCGCTCTCCGGCAAGCGGCCTCGGGCGGCCGTTCATCCGCATATCGAATACCCGTCGCAGGGTATTGAGCACGGTCGGGCAATAAGCGGCTATATTCATGCCTTTCGCAAGCATCCTGCTAGGCACGCGCGGGCTCGCTTCTCGCGCCGCATCCGCATCCCGTGCGCGCGCTCACCGGCGTCAGGCGAATCCGCTCCGCCGCGGCGGCGTTGTAGGTGAACATCATGCCGCTCAGTTCGGGAGGCTCGCCGCGTAAGACGTGTAGCGCCTCGGCCGCTTCAATTTCGCCTATCGCGCCCGCCACCGGGCCTAAGATGCCCGCCTGCTGGCAACTCGTGACTTCGTCGGCGTCGGGCGGTTCCTCAAACAGGCAGCGCAGGCACGCCGAATGCCCCGGTATC
Source organism: Binataceae bacterium (SeqCode) (assembly GCA_050736555.1). GTDB lineage: Bacteria > Desulfobacterota > Binatia > Binatales > Binataceae > JBOHWJ01. Next base: position 2,368 of record JBOHWM010000557.1, on the reverse strand, counting down.
ACGGTCATGACCTGCCCGGTAAGGCCTAGCACTCCGGCGTAAACGAACGGACGGCCCAGCGCGACACAGGTATCGTTGATCAGGAATTTGGCAAGCGGATTGTCGGTCGCGTCGATCACGAAAGCGAATTCGGCAATTATCCGGCGCGCATTGCCAAGGTTAAGCTCATCCTCGACCGCGCGCACCGCAACTCCCGGATAGGCTTGGCGTAGACGGCGCGCCGCCGCTGAGGCTTTAGGCATGCCGATATCGGCTTCAGTAAAAATCACCTGGCGGGGCAAATTCGATAGCTCGACCCGGTCCGCATCGAGCAAGGCGAAACTGATCGCACCGGCGCGCGCCAGCGCGATTGCGGCCGGCACTCCCAGCCCACCGGCTCCGACTATGAGGACGCTTTGCACTTGCCCGTTTCCTTCTTCAGCGATGGCGCCTTGATTTCAGAGCGGATAAGAAAAAACCCTCATCCTGATAAGGACGAGGGTTCTATAACTCTCGCCTTATCTTTTCGGGATTCCTTGAAAATCCCGCGGGACTTAGCACCAGCACCCTTGCGGGCCGGTTGCTGCGGCATCAACGGGCCAGTTCCCTCCGCCGCTCTGGATAAGGCCACAATCGCTGGCTAAGCGTGCTACAAGCGCAAAGCATTGTCAACGACCCGACCTCGCGGTCAGCGCCACGGGCAACGCACTTTTTCCTTGCGGGAATCCAAGGCCGGTGCTTTAACAGGGCTGAATCACAAGCCCACGGGCGGAGCCGCGTGGCTCACGCTGGCGGAGCGGACACACTAGGCGGAGCCGAACGCACCAGCGGAGCCACAGGCGAAGCGAGCAGGCGAGTCTTGATTGGCCAACGGCTCGTGGACTCGCCCGCTCCACAGAGCTGCGTTCATGACCTTGAGGAGGTCGTTTATGCGAATCGGATTTATCGGACTGGGCAATATGGGCGGGCCGATGGCGCTCAATTTGATCAAGGCGGGGCATAAGCTGACGGTCAACGACGTGCGCCGCGAAGTCGCCGAGCCTCACCTGTCGGGTGGCGCCGCATGGGCTGATACGCCAGCTCAAGTGGCGCAAAAGAGCGAACTGGTAATGACCTCGCTGCCGGGGCCCAAGGAGGTCGAAGCGGTCGCGCTTGGCCCCAATGGCCTGCTCGAAGGAATCGACAAAAGCGCGGTCTATGCCGACCTCTCGACCAACTCGCCGACGGTGGTCCGCCGGCTGCATGGAATTTTCAAGGAAAAGGGCGTGGCGATGCTCGACGCGCCGGTCAGCGGCGGCGTGCTCGGCGCGCGCAACGCCACGCTGGCCGTGATGGTTGGCGGTGACGAGGCCATCTATAATCGGGTCAAGCCTGCCTTCGACGGTATCGGCGACAAAGTCACCTATATCGGCGCGATCGGCGCCGGCACTGTGGCCAAGCTGGTTCACAACATGATCGCTATCTGTAGCACTCAGGTGCTGGCGGAAGCCTTTACCATGGGGGTCAAGGCCGGAGTTCCACCCGAAGCGCTCCTGACGGCGGTGTCCAACGGCGCCTATGGCCAAGGCATGTTGCTCAAGGCGATGGTGCCGCGGATGGTTTTTCGGGGCAATTACGACCGCGCCAGTTTCGCCCTCAAGCTCGCGCGCAAGGACCTTGGCCTGGCCACCGAGGTCGGGCGTGAGAACAACGTGCCGATGCCGCTGGCCAGCATGGTTGAGCAAGAACTGCTCGAAGCACTCGCGCAGGGTTGGGGCGAAAAGGATTCTTCCGCCGCCTTTATGCTGCAGGAAGAGCATGCGAAGGTGAAAGTGCGCGCCACCGTGAAATGACGCGCTTCGTCCGGCGTAGCCGACGGTTAAAATCGAATAGTCATTCATCAAATAGCTATTTCCATCCATAGGAGTTATCTAAAATGGCAGACGATCTGGCAAAAAAAGGCTTGGAATTGCGTACCCAGCTTTTCGGCGAAAAGGCCGCTAAGGGTGGTCACGAATACCTCAAGGGTTTTGACGAAGGCTTCGCCAATTTTCTCAATGAACAGTTGTTCGGCGGCATCTGGACGCGTCCCGGCCTGCCCACCAAAACCCGTTCGTTCATCACGATGGCGGCGCTGATGGCGCTCGGACGCTCGCCGGAACTCAAGGTGCATATGCGCGGCGCGCTCAATCTGGGGATCAAGCCGGAGGAAATCAAAGAACTGATCATTCATCTTTCGCAATACAGCGGCGTGCCGACCGCGGTCGAGGCGATCCGAACTTTCCGCGAGGTCACCGAACCGAAGTCCTGAGAATGGACACGACGGCGTCCTCGGCCTTCTCCCCCGGCCTCCCGGGGGAGATAAGAGAGGGGTGCGGACTGCGATTCTATCAGCGGACGTGCCAGGGAG
>JBOHWM010000556.1:0-5080 GCA_050736555.1 Binataceae bacterium (SeqCode) | reverse complement strand
GTTGTCGGGCGACGATTCGTTGACGCTGCCGTTGATGGCGATGGGCGCCAAGGGCGTGGTTTCGGTGGTGACCAACGTGATGCCGCGTGAGATGCACGGGATGGTGGCGGCGGCGCTCAACAATGATTTTGCAAAGGCGCGTGAAATCCATTATCGCCTGCTGCCGTTGACGCGCGCGCTGTTCCTGGAGACCAATCCGATTCCGGTCAAGCAGGCCTGCGCCCTGATGGGCAAATGTGCCAACGAGATGCGCATGCCGCTTATACCGATGAGTGCCGTGGCAGCCGAAAGGTTGAGCGCGGTTATGAAGGAACTGCGCCTGATCTGATATCCGGCGCTTCATATGGCCAAAGTGCGATGCCGAGCACGCATGTTTGGAATCAGGCTCCTGCGAGAGACGGGCAATGATCGAAGAAACCACGCAAGTCGATGAGAAAAACCGCTGGCGTTTGGAAACGCCGGGTCATCAGGGCTGGAGCCGCACCGCGCATCCAGACGACCCCAACAAATATCTGATGATCTCCGCCGATTGTCACGTCAACGAACCAAGCAAACTGTGGTGGGAGCGCATCGATAAAAAATTCCGCCCGCGCCTGCCCCATGTCGAAGTTGACGAAAACGGCGAGCGATGGACCGTGGTCGAGGGTTATCAGCGCTCGCGCGTGCGTGTGCGCAATCTCGAGGACGCGCCCAAAGGCGGCGAAGATCGCCTGCGCGGATTGGCCGGCCGCGATCCGCTCGACCGTATTCGCGACCATGCGCACGACGGCATCGACGCCGAGATCGTGTTTCCCAACAAGGGCCTGGCGATGTGGGCGACGCAGGATGCGGAATTCGGCGCCGCGCAATGCCGCGTGTGGAACGACTGGGCGTGGGAGGTTTACGGCTCGTATAACGCTTTCATGTCGCCGATGGCGGCAATCATGACCGCCGATGTCGAACTTGCGATCGAAGAAGTCAAACGTGTCGCGCGGATCGGATTTCGCGGCGTGACGCTGCCATGTAAGCCAATTTTCGGCGCGCATGACGCACGTCATCCGAACTACAATCTGCCGCTTTATGACCCGCTGTGGGCGGTGATCGAGGACTGCGGCCTGCCCATCACCTTCCATGTCTCGACCGGGCGCGACCCGCGTGCCGCACGCGCTGACGGCGGCGCCGTGATCAATTACGTCTCGCATTCGCTGTCGCCGACGATTGAGCCGATCGCCAATATCTGCGCTTCGGGGGTGCTCGAGCGCTTTCCGAAAATCCGCTTCGCCGCGGTCGAATGCGGTATCGGATGGGTGCCGTGGGCGATCGGCGCGATGGATGAAGCCTACCGCAAGCATCATCTGTGGGCCTACCCCAAGCTGAAAAAGCTGCCCAGCGAGTATTTCCGTCAGCACGGCGCGGCGACTTTCCAGGAAGATCCGGCGGGGCTCGAATTGGCGGCGAAATTCGACTTGGTCGATAATTTCATGTGGGCCAATGATTATCCGCATGCAGAAGGGACGTGGCCGCATTCCGCCGAGGCGATCGAACGCGAAATGGGCTGTCTTGATGAAGCGCAACGCGCCAAAGTGCTGGGCCTCAACGCCGCGCGGATGTTCAAGTTCGATGTGGATTTGCTATTGAAGCGCCGCGCCACCGTACAATAAACCTGCGCACCGCCCCTCCGTTCATTTGCGACGTCCCCTCGCGCGCCGGCGGAGTTCCGCACTGGCACCAGCGCGAGCGTTTCGCTAATTGCCTCGCGGGTAATCGACATTCGCGGTCTGAGCGTTATTGTCCCGGCCACGGCGACTGGCTCAGAACCGCGGCGCCCGCGATGGATTGTTGCCAGGACAGTTACCGCAGCGAGATGGTGGTCAATTGTTGCTCGAGACTTGCGATCAGTGCCGTCAGATGATCCCCCAGGCGGTTGATTTCATATCGCTCGGACGGATCGCTTTCCGTCACGGTGGAGACTGATTCCGATCGCGCCAGTTGGACGCCGATCGATTGCGTCACCATTTCACGCAGCGGCGCGTCGCCAACCACGCCCTCGGTGCGCCGCCGCAGAAACGCGAGCCAGGTTTCAAAACGCATTCGCAGCGTGGTTCGCATCTCGGCAAGAGCCATTGGCCCTGTGGGAGCAGCTTCAATGAGCCGTCCCATGTTTCCGATCAGGAATGCCGCTCGCCGCATGGTATCGAGCGCATCGACCAGGTTGGCGGAGTCGATACCGGAATTGCGTCCTTCGAGTTGCGCGTCGCTCGCGATGGTCAGCATCGCCGCGATTCCCTTGACGGTATCTGATTCCGCCGTCGTCCGCTGCGCCGCGGGGGGAACTCCATGCTGGTCGCCGAAGCAGCTCAACCATCGGCGCCAAGGGAGCCTGGAACTGCTCGGCAAGCGTGCGCGGAGCATGCTCGGGCCACATCAGCGAAACCACCGCGCGGATTATCATGCCGAGACTGATACCCCAGACGCTCCAGATCGAGCCGATAACGTCCGATCGTGGTCCTGGCCCGCTGTACGCGATTACGAAGGCGGTGCCGCCGATCGCGAGATATGAGAGAATGCCGCCGCTTTCGCCGATGTACGCCATCACCAGGACGCCGGCGAAAATCGCCGCCATGTAAGGGCCGGGCGAAGTATAGTTCGGCGCCACGATGATGGTGCCGAGCGCGGCCAGAAGCATCGCGCCCGAGGACCCAAGCGCACGCATGGTGAACTTGCGCGCGGTTGCGCCATGGCTTGGAGGTCCGCCGAGCATCAGCAACCATATGGCAGCGTGGAGCGCCACATTGTTGTCCCATAGCCCGATCAGAAACGACGCCGTGAGCGCTATCGTGTGACGCACGCTGAAGCGCACCAGGAAATGATTCGGCGTGATCGGTTCGTGCTGGATTGTGATGCGCCGCTCGCTTGTTGAGGGAACTTCGAGCGGATCGAATTCGAGCAGCGCGCAGATCCGCTCCATCGGGCCGGCAATGGTGTGCAAACTGGAAGCGGTTGCAAAATCGGCCAGCGCCGCCTTCAGACTCGGATCCGTGGCCGCAATCGATGGAGCTTCGACATCCTCATTTTCTAAGGCGGCGATATGACCAGGCAGTGACTCCACATGGTGCGACAACTGCTCGTCAAGTCGCAGCGCCAACGCCTTCAATTCCGTGGCGTATGGTTCACTGATCTCGTCTGATTCCGGCACCGCCGCCGCGACGCGCTCTATCTCGTTGTGAATTCGTTCGGCGATCATCACGTACGCGAGCAAGGTCGCCGAACGCCGGGGCACGTCGGCGCCATGCGCGGCGGGACCGAGCAGCGAAAGATGATAGCCGAGGCGCGAAGCGACCGGACGATCATCGTCGGCGCTCGCGCGGCCTGAAAAAATCTCGATCAGCAAAACCAATCGACGTTGCGAGCGGTGAAGCGTGGCGGCGAGCGAATCGGCCAGCACCATTTCGGGCGGTTCCGGCCAAATCAGATTGTTGAATAGGCACAACAGCGCTATCGCAACCGCGAGACCGGCAAACATCCCGGCATTGTCCCAGCCGAGCGAGCCCGGCTGGTACATCACCACGTAAAAAGCTGTGACCACCGGAACTTGAATCCAAATCCAAAGCCGTCCCAGAGTTGGAACCGCATAAATCACGTAAGTCGAAACGAGGGCGATGATGATGAAGGCGGTCAGATGGGCGGCTGGAGATTGGACCAGCGCCGCGGTCATGAACAAGGCCAGGAACTGGAAGATGGCGGCGGCGAACATAAAGCCGGCGCCACGTAAAAGCGGGAAGGCCGCTTCGGGTTGCGCGAAGCTGACCAGCAGCGTCAGTCCCAGCGGATTCGCGATCCTCATCGCCGCCATCACGCCCGCACCGAGCGCGGTAATCAGCGCCGCACGCGCCGCCCTCGTCCAACGTTTTGGAACTGGCTCAAGCTCGGCCAGAAGGCTGCTCAGCCTAAAGGCTTCCATCGCCTTCCTCCGCGCTCATGAAGATCGCAAACGTGAATACGCCTCCCAATGCGGATCCGGCCCTGGCCAAATTAGCTATCGCGCGGGGTTAATTCGAGCCTGCCCAGCGTCGCATTCTTATGCAGTCGCGAATTGGCGCAGCCCCACGATGCGGCGGGCACCGCTCTTCTTCGCCAGCTTACTGATAATTGTTGCTGCGCTCACTGGATGTGCCGGTTTTGAGCAACCCGAATTTCAGCCGAATCGATGGGCGCCGCCAGATGCGCGCCGCGAGTGGAGGCCCTCGACGCGGGAACAGATGGCGGTCAAGCTTGAAGTTGGCGAAATTGGCAAAGCCCGGGTAAAGCAAGACCGGCAATTTGATTTGCCAGCACTGATCGATTTCGCGCTCTCTAATAATCCTGAAACGCACGGTGCCTGGGCCGCGTCGCGCGCGGCGGCGGAAAACTGGGCGATCAAACGGGGGCGCTATTATCCTGTTGCCGGAGTGCGGAGCGCGAGCGGCTATGAACGTATCGTAGCCGAGGTGCCGAAACATTGGGGCACGCTCAAGAACTGGGATAGCGCCAACCTGCTCATGCTCGATTACGACCTGTTCGATTTCGGCCGGCGGGACGCCGCGGCGCAAGCCGCGCGCGAGCAACTGATGGCCGTGAATTACCAGTTCAACCGCCACATCCAGACGGTGGTATTCTCAGTCGAAAAGGCCTTTTATTTGCTCGACGCCCAACGCGCGAACGTCAAGGCGGCGCGGGCCACCGTGCGGCTCGCGCAAACCGATCGCGTGGCGGTGGAAAAGCGCCATTCGGCCGGCCTTGCCACCAAACCCGACCTGCTGCTCGCGCGTCAGCGGGAGGCGCGCGCAAATTACGAACTCGAGAATGCGGAGTTGGGTGTCAGCGACGCGCAGGCTGATCTCGCGCTCGCGCTGGGTATCAGGGTGGACGCCTTGCCGCCAATCAAGAGCACGGGCGGGCAGACGCTCCCGGCGACGCTCGGCGGCGCCGTCAATGCGCTCATCGACCAGGCGATACGCCGGCGGCCGGATATGGCCGCGGCGGTTTCCGCTCTGCGCGCCAGCGACGCCCAAGTGCGGCTTGCTCGCTCCTCGATGTACCCGACCGTCGATCTGTCCGGATA
>JBOHWM010000555.1:0-5846 GCA_050736555.1 Binataceae bacterium (SeqCode) | reverse complement strand
GGATATTCCCAACTGGCATTCACAAAATCGGTTGAAGCTGGCCCTTGATTGTTAGAGTCTGTTTTACCATTGGGAATGGAGGAATTCTTCAGAAAGCGGCGCAGGGTGGGGGGACGATTGTTATCGTTAGCCTGCATCGCGTGCATTACGCGCGCATGCAATTCATACTGAGCGGGGTTGTAACCTTCCGGCCGGCTGAACGGAATTCTGTTGTCCGGAGTTTTCGTCAGACAGAGACGAAAGCAATAAGCCTGGACTTTGCGATCCGCTGAACCCAGCGCTTGTGATGGAGCCGGCACGACACCTACGATCAGCTTGCCGGGCGAGTTATAAGCTGAAGTCCCCGCAGGCATTGCCTGCTGCCTGGATGAGGCCAGTGCGACATCGCGATTCGCCTTCAGCACACCGGCAAGCGGTTCGTCATAGGTGCTGCGGGTCTCGCGTCCTACTGTATACGCTATTCCGGCCTGGGCCATAAGATCGCCTTCATAGGTCGCATCAATGAAGACCCGGCCCTGATAAGACCGGCCATTATCCAGAAGAATCTCGCTGACATTCGTATGGTTTTTCTTAACGGCCATCGTCTGCCTGAGCCTGCTGCCGAAACTGGTCACTACACCTGCTTCTTCAAGCATCTGGCGCATAATGTTCTCCGCCACGTGAGGCTCGAAATACCATCCGACATCTCCCAGCCGCGGATTACCCACGCTTTCGTTAAAACGCCTGGTGCGTTCGGCGCCGTAGAATCGTCCAACGCGCGAGAAAAATTCGCGGGCAAATCCGCCGATCACTGCTCCATCGTCGCTAGTGGCGAAGTCGGTCCAGCCGAGCCCTCCCGACACCATGCCTCCAACGCGGCGCCCCGGTTCCAGAAGCACGGTCTGGAGACCCTGGCGTGCAGCGGTTACAGCGGCAATAACACCGCTGGCCGTTGCTCCATAAACAACAACATCGTAAACTGCACCCTCCGGAGGAACTCTGTCGTAGCTGGTGCCAAATGCTTCCCTGCGCGCCCAACCTGCCCCGATAACTGCGGCACTCGATGCTATGAAGCTTCTGCGATTCATACCGATACATCCCCTTTACAAGCAATTTGACAGCCGAACTTCACCACCTGACCGCTCAGCAGATACATTGATGAATGACTCCGTTTCTCTACGAAAAGTCCAGCGTCAGCGTCTGGCCGCCGAAGTGGATGTTCATTTTTGGCGTGGGCCATTCGGCAACACAGTAGGGATTTTCAAAATGTTTGAAGCCGGTAATGGGCGTCTCCCTGCCATTGACAAGCAATGGGCTGTCCCAGCCAAATTCCAAAGTCTCGCCGCGCAGCGTCGTGAGATTGACGGACAAATCGCCGAACCTGACCGGCAACGCCAGCACCTTGCGCTGGAACACGGCAAAGTCGCGGTCCTGCGCCGCGCGGCCCATCTGACAGAACCAGACATTCTGGCGGCCGGTGGAACGCAGTTCGCGCTGGGCGGTGTCGCCGCGTGTGATCAGAGACAAGCCGCGCGCGGCGGTAAGTGCGAGGTAGCCGTCGCCTTTGCGGGCGAAAGCCCAGTTGTCCTTAACGACAAATTCATCGAAGGCACCGGTCGGGAACCAGGCGTGCGTGAAATTCATCCAGTCGTTGTCGCGCATTTTGTCGATGGAGATGAGCGCGTCTTTCCATTGCACCACGCGCGGCAGGGTTTGATTGCCCACCCAGAAATTCGGACGGCGGTCGGTATCTTCAGAAGCACATGCGGGCACATTGCCAAACACCACCGCCGTCGGTCCAAACGTTGCCTGCCAGATGTGCTCCTGATGACCGCCTTGTCCCGGCTTATAGCTTTGCGCGGAAGAAAGCATGTAGTCGCGTGTCTTAAAGGTAACTGTATCCACCAGTCCATGCTCTTCACCTGTGTCCTGGCGTACCATGAGTCCCTGCCGCTCGCGGTCCCACATCGCTTCAGGCTGGTCCAGCGCGATGGCCTGAATGACAGGGGGCGGCTCGTAGCCAGCGCAGACCACGGCCACGGCAAGATCCGCGCTTTCATTGATGCCTGCAAGTCCCCATCCAAGATAAGCCAGGCTTGCAGTCTCTTCGTTGCCTGCGTATTTCACATATTCAACCTTGGTGCGCCCATGCGTCGAGCCGAAGCAGCCGGCGAAGGAATTCAGGGCCAGCGAAAAATGCAGCTTATCGAGCAGAGTGCGCGAGAGTGTTTGCAGCCTCGGGGTCTGGGCCAGTTCGGCGAGGTGCGCAAGCACCTCCGCGTCCATCGCGAGGTAGCCGTCTGCATCCCACTCATCGAAGCCGCAACTGCCGCGCTGGCGCAGCCATCCGAGCGCAAGCTGCTCGCCGTGCTGGCGATGCCAGCGGCCGTCCTGCTTGTTGTTTGTAAACACGCGGTCGGGCCAGAGCTGGCCTGCCAGAATTTCACTCACGTGATAGCCGAACTCGTGGTTCTCGGAGTTGTAGTACGCCGTGGATTGACCGGGCTCATCCGTCCAGTAGCGGAAGCCGAGAGCGGCCTCTTCAATCGCGGCCGCAGCAGACTTGGGAAACCGAGGATCCTTGCCCCAGCGGTCCAGCGCGCCGAGCAGTTCGATCAGGCGAAATTCCCCTCCGTCCTGATGCCGGGCGACGCCCTGGGCATAGGCGATCAATGTCTCGGAGGAAACTTCCTGCCAACGGCCGAGCGCCATTTTTGCGATCTCCGCGCACAGGTGCCTGCTGTCCCACATCGATACGTTCGCGCCGCCTGTCACGTCGATCTTCGTCCTACGCGCGACCTGGACGACGAATTCCAACAGTTCATGCCTGCGCGCTTTCAAGGTTGTTCCGGCGCGCGGTGTCAGCGCGAATGGACCTTCCGCAATTTCAATCGGGATTGCGCGCCGATTTCCGCTGGCGTCCAGCGTGACCTCAACGGCATAACCGGCAGGCAGCCCATCGGCCGTGCCCAGGGAAACGAAGTCCGCCTTGTCGCCTGTACCCCAGGTCGCGCGGCGCATCGTTTTGCCGCTGTCGTTCAACGCGATCCGCACCGCGCCGGCGTTGGCGGCCAGCTGCGGCACCCGCAGGCGGATTTCATCGGCGCCGTAAAAAACATCGCGGTTCATGTAAGCCTGCTGGAACGCCGCTTCGAGCGCCTGCCGCCGGGCAACATCCGCCGTGTGCACTGGCACGCGCAATTTTGTGGTGTCCGCCGGCAGACCATCGAGCCGCAGCGCCTGGCTGAACTCCGTATTGTTTACAGACGCCGTTGCGAAGCGCAGCAGCAACGGATTGACGCCGGGCTCGATCCGCATGGAAAAATTCGAGCGCTGTAGATTACTCAGGTCAAATGCATCGCTGTGATGAATATGCTTTCCGCCCTGCCAGATGTCCACGTGCCCCTGCGAAAACAGCTCCCCCGCAACGTCGTGCGCAGCCTCGCTTTCGATTTCCACGTACGCCCAGACACGGGCGTAGCTCGGGCGCATGAACCACGAAGTGAAGTCAAGCTGATGATCTTCCTTGCAGGCGTAATAGCGCCAGGTCAGCGGCGCGTCCCCGACATTGAATGCATCGCCCTCGACGAACGGCCCAGTAACGAGCGGTTCGGCGCTGTAGTATTTTTCGAAGAGCAAAGCCCGGCCGGACGGGTCGCCCTTATACACGTCGGGAACAGCGATCAACAGTGGTCCGGCGACGAGCCAGTTTCCCACCCAGCCATCGAGCAGGGAATAAGTGAGGTAATTGACGGGCATGGCTTTCCCGGTGTCTGCACCCGCGGAGAGAGAGAAGCGGCCCAGCACGGAAGCGGCGAGAACGGCCTGGCCCGTTTGAGCGAGGAACTGACGGCGCGGAACATTTTGATTCATAGATAAAATTATGTGTCCTTTCCTTTGTGAGACAAGTGATGAAGATGTTTGTCAATTGGACATCGTGGTTACAACCGGCACCTAGTTCAATCGAGCTTGGCTGAATCGATATTTACTTATGTCGATCTTGTCTCATTCCAGCTTTGTCGAGCCCCTGGCCGTTCACTACATCAGGTTGTCTCATCCCAACCGGTACAGAATTTGCCGGGCACCCAACTCCCGTACCGGTGAGAAAGGCGATCCACTGCGTGTTATCGAGCAGGCCCTCATGGCAAAACAGTGTGGCGATAATCGATCTTCTCGCCTGCCTCCACGATATCTTCAAATCCCGCCCCGCGAATCGTGATCCGATTTCCCTTGCGGGTTATGCTCTGCACCTTGTAAGAATCGCTCGCTGAGGGCTCAAACAGGGTTACGAACTCGGCATCCGGCCCATGCCGTCGGACGATGACATAGGGAATCGGCACCCGCAGGTCGGGTCCAGGGCCGACGCCTGTAAAAACCTGGCTTGGCTCATTGCCTTTCATCACCCACACACGTAGAGTGCGACCCTTGCTCATGGTGAATGTCGTGTGGAAATCGCCTGCAACGCTTGCGGTCTTGTTGTCCGTCAGCATCTCGTAGCCATCGCGCTGTGGGAATCCGGCGTAGGGCTCGAAATTTCCATTGGCTGCCTGCGTCCCATAGTTGTGATAGTTCCAGTCAAAGTCATGCGCCGTACCATCGGTGGAGTGGCATTGGGTGATCTCAAGAATGTAGTTATCTGTCACCAACTCCGTGCGCTTCAGGTCCACGTCCGCGTACACAGGACCAGCATCGACCGACACCGCGGTAAATGCGGGCTCCGACTGCCAGTTGAGTAGCTTGCCGCCAGCCGGGTGCTGGTCAAACTCGTCCACCGAAATTGTGTTGTGCGCTACCGTTCTCTTATCCCATTCGTTGTGGATCGGAATGCCATAGAAATGCGTGCCCGTGTCCACTCCCATCACCATTCCTTCGGCGTAGATCAATTCGTTCAGTTTGTCGAAGTGACCATGCGGACCGCCGAACGGGCCAAACTTGACGATCTGTGTGATGCCTCCATTCGACGACCGCAGTGTTGCATAGCCCGCGTCAGGAAACACTGCGCTATGCAGCGCCGGCATCTGCGCGTTGCCCAGGGATGGCGCGCCAAACAAGTAAGCAAAGCGGCTATCGCGCTTGCCTTCCGCGGCGATGGCGGCAAACAACGGATCGCCGGTGGCCGCATACGCAACCTCATAAAGCGGAGCCTCGTTGACGAGCGCAAGCGCTTCGGAGTCGTTAAAAGCCGGCAGCATCCCGTTAGGGAACATCACACCGATGGGCGAAGCGAGCAGCGCCTTAATGTCCGGCTCCTCTTTCCATAAATTGACTCCTGCCATGGTTGACATCTGTGCCATAAAAAGAATCGGCCGCAGCGCATAAAACTGATATCCCCATGAGCCCTCAGTCCAGAAGCCGTCTTTCACGTACTTCTTTAACTGCGCGCGCAGGCCGTGGGTTCCGTCCAGCGCCTTGGAAACCAGTGTCTGGTCGTTGAGCGTGTAGCCGACGGCCATCTCCGCGCCCAGGATCCAGTTCTGGATGTTGGGCGTCGGTCCCATGTTGGCGCGCGAAACCGTCATGGCCGAGGCATAAAGCAGATCGCGCTCAATGTGGATGCGGTCAGCTGCGGTCAGTACGTCCGAGTCTCGAATCAGATCGTAGGCCCGTGCCATGTCGATCAGCCAGATCGATTCATCGAGCGTCTGCGAGTAAACTCTTGCGCCAAACTGCGATTCCTTGCCCTTGTTGTCATGCATGGGATAGGTCAGATATTTGTCGGCATAAGCCTTGAGAACATCGGCAGCCTTGACGGCGAAGGCGCGGTTGCCGGAAAGCCGGAAGGCAAGAGCCTCAGCCAGAGCTCCTTTTTCCAGAGCATCGGCCCGCAGCATGTAAACCACCTGGTCGTAGGGATAGCCTTTGAAGAC
>JBOHWM010000554.1:0-2327 GCA_050736555.1 Binataceae bacterium (SeqCode) | reverse complement strand
CACCAACATCGTGACGATCATGGACGCGGCCGGCCGTTTGCAAAGCCATCCGCTGCTCAGCAAGGACGACGTTGCCGGCGTGATTCTCGACGAGCTGTTAAACCTTCGTGGCAAATCCACTGCATCCGCGCGCGGTGCGCCCAACTGATTTTCTGTCATTTGCCTTCGAATCCCGTCTGGCGCAAATGCGCCATGACATCGGCAAGCATCGAAGCGGCGAGTTCATGTGCGCTTTTGCGCGCTTCCGGTCCCATTCGCGTAAGCCGCTGCAGGTTGCGCCGCGACGATAGCGCGCTGGCGATCGCCTGCGCACCCATCGGATCGAAGCGGCAGCATGGCGCCTGCTCACCGAACTCGAACATCCCGGAGATAGCGCCGCAAGATGCACCGGAAAACAACTCAGCCTCCATCCGATCGATGCGCCGCGCCCCACGAGTAGCCTTGATCACACGGTCCCATTGGCGAATGCGCCGCAGTCCGCCTTCGAAGATGATGCGATGGGTTGAGAATGACACCAGCGGCGAATCGATCGCGCGACTGAGCATCGCATCAAGCGCGCCGAAATCCAGCGCGATAAGTTTCAGCAGCAATTCCCGATAATCTGACTCGAAGAGGCTGTCGAAACATCCTTCGTTGTAAATATGGCTGGCAAAGCCGGAGTCAAAGTGTCCGATGAAGCGTGCGGGCAGATAAAAATTGTGCGCCACCGAGTCAGCCGCCAGATGCGCCATGTAGCCTAGGGCGAAGGCACGCTCCTGGCCATCGTGTGCCGATTCGAGCAGATAATTCCCGGTTGACCAGTTGTGTGAATGACGCCGGAGGCGGCTTTGCAAGCGGCGGCCCTGTACAATATCGGGTGCGAGACTGCCGTAAAGAAAGACTTCCGGCAGGCTCGCGAGCACGGCTTGAAGCGGATGTTCCGGGGTGATAACCGTCGCTAACACCCGCACCCCCAAGGCAATATGGGTCACCGGCCCCCATGCGAACGCGGGCGCCGGAACGAGTAGAATGAACGTGAGGATAAGGGCGATAGCGCCGGCAATAAGCATGGGAGGAGAGTCAATCCCGGATGCGACTGGTCGCGCCGAACTGAAGGTTATCTTATGAGCGCGGCGACGATGCCGCCAGAGCGCGCGCGTCTGCTCGACACTCTGCGTGACTACCTTGAGCAATTGCGCCAAGAAGGACTCGAGGGCGTGCCGGTCGCGAGTTCCGATGGAGCCGCCGCGATTACAAAGCGTGTCACAGCGGGTGTTTTCCAAGACGCTCCGGCGACACGGCCTGAGGCGTCAATGACCCATCCGCGCGAAGTCACGCAACAGTCCTTACGTGCATTGGATGATTCGCTGAGGGAAACGACGTCCGTCGGCGAGACGCCGCCCTATCGTTATCCGGGACTGGAACGTACCCTTGACCTTGCCGCTTTGCGGGAATTCATCGGAAACTGCGAACGTTGCAAATTAGCGCCGTTCAGAACCAATCTCGTATTCGGGATCGGCAATCCGGAAGCCGAATTGATGTTCGTGGGCGAAGCGCCGGGAGCCGAAGAGGACCTTCAAGGCGAACCTTTCGTCGGCCGTGCCGGACAACTACTGACCGACATTATCGAGCGTGGCATGGGCATGTCGCGTGGCGAGGTCTATATTTGCAACGTCGTCAAATGCCGCCCGCCCGAGAACCGCAATCCTGAATTCGACGAGGTCGCGGCTTGCGAACCGTTTCTGTTTCGTCAAATCGACTTGGTGCGCCCGCGCGTGATCGTCGGATTGGGGACGTTCGCCGTACAGACGCTGCTCAAGGTCAAAACGCCGATCAGCAAGTTGCGCGGAAACTGGCATGAGGTGCGCGGGGTCAAGCTGATGCCGACGTTTCATCCGGCCTACCTGCTGCGCAATCCCGCGGAAAAACGCAAGGTCTGGTTGGACATCCAGGAAGTGATGAAGGAGCTGGGACGAACGATTCCGCAACGTGGCACCAGCCGTTAATATTAGCGGAGCGCATTGCGCGCACAGCAAGCAAAAGAGTCGGCGACGTGCGCATATTCGAATAGATCGCGCAACCGCGATTGCGCTGACCGCGTGAAACCCCGCCGCGATCGATTAAAATGGATTTCGCTATTGCTCTTTAGCGCGACGGTAAGCGTCGCCGTCGCAAGCGGCGCGCAATTACCCAGCGCCCCTTTCGCCGCTCGCACGGTGGATATGATATCGGTCGACGGCTCGATCAATCCGGCCAGCGCCGGTTTCATCAGCGACGCGGTGGCGCAAGCGAGCCGTGACTACGCCGCGGCCCTGGTAATCGAACTGGATACACCCGGCGGCTTGCTG
>JBOHWM010000553.1:0-3062 GCA_050736555.1 Binataceae bacterium (SeqCode) | reverse complement strand
CCACACGTCGTCATCGAAGGCGGGCAGTTGGACTGCGCCTGTGAGCCAGGGAGTACGGTGCCGGGTGACGGCGGTCCAACCCTTGTGGTAGATGCCGCGGTTGCCAGCCATCTCGAAATATTGGGTTTCACGCCGCTCGGCTGCTTTGGCGTCGTTGAACGAATACGCCATGCTGACGCCTTCGATGGGCTTTTGAGCCACGCCATTGACCATCAGCGGCTCAGGAAGTCCGGCAACTTCAAGCAGCGTGGGCGCAACGTCGATCACGTGATGGAATTGCGTGCGCATCTCGCCCTTCGCTTTGATTCCATTTGGCCAATGCACAACCAACCCATTGCGCGTACCGCCCCAATGCGATGCGACCTGTTTGGTCCATTGATAGGGAGTGTCGAGCGCATGCGCCCAGCCCACTGCGTAGTGATTGTAGGCTTCGACGCCACCGAATTTTTCGATATTCGCCCTCAGGAACTCCGGCGACTCAAGCTCGGCAAATCCCGTTAACGGAACCAATTCATTGTACGCGCCTTGCAGCGTGCCTTCGCCGGATGCGCCGTTGTCCCCGATGATGTAGTAGATCAGTGTTTCGTCGAGAATGTCGAGATCCTTGAGCGCGTCGATGAGCCGTCCGATGTGATAGTCGGTATGCTCCATAAAGCCGGCGAATATTTCCATCTGACGCAACAGAACCGGCTTCATCTCCTGCGACTGTGTTTCCCAAGCCGGGATTTCGGGATGGCGCCTGGTCAGTTGGCAATCCCTGGGGATCACGCCGAGCTCTTTCTGCCGCGCGAAGGTCTCCTCCCGTAAGCGGTCCCAACCCTGATCGAATTTGCCATTGTACTTGTTAGCCCACTCCTTCGGCACGTGGTGCGGGGCGTGCATCGCGCCTGGTGCGAAATAGGTGAAGAATGGCTTGTCGGGCGCCAGTGCCTTCTGCTGGCGAATCCACTTGATCGCCTTGGTCGTCATGTCATCGGTGAAGTGGTAGCCCTCTTCCGGCCTTTTGCCGGGCTCGACGGGTGTCGTGCCCTCGTAGATTGCCGGATACCACTGATTGGTCTCGCCACCGAGGAAGCCGTAGAAATATTCAAACCCGCCGCCGCCCGTCGGCCAGGCGTCGAACGGCCCTACCGGACTCGTTTCCCAGACGGGGACCTCATGGCACTTACCGAACTGCGCCGTCGAGTACCCGTTCAGCTTGAGTGTTCTGGCGATCGGCGAGGCCGTATTCGGCAAGATCGAATTGTAGCCAGGCGCGGAGGTGGCAATCTCGGTAATCCCGCCCATACCGACCGAGTGGTGGTTACGTCCGGTCAGCAGCGCCTGTCGCGTCGGCGAGCATAGCGCGGTGGTGTGAAAGCGGGTGTATTTCAGTCCCGCACTGGCTAGTTTTTCGATGTTGGGGGTCTGGCACGGGCCGCCGAAAGCCGAGGTCGTGCCGAAGCCTACGTCGTCAAGCAGGATCACCAGGATGTTGGGGGCGCCCTTGGGCGGACGTAATTGCTTGATCGGAGGATATTTGGTGTCAGGGTCTTTCGCGTCGTAGGTCGTCAACCCAACGTGGGTACGATCAGGGATGGGAAGAACCGATCTTGATATCTTTTCGTTGCTCATTTTGCTCTCCCTCTAAAGACACCTATGATCGATGGCCTGCTGACGGGCCTGCAGAGCCAACGCGATTATTTCGAGCCGCGCGGCGAGCAGGAGACTTCGGGAAAAGATCAATACACCGTACCGAGGGGCGTGGCTATCCCGCTGGCGCTGAAACGCCGGCCGCTGGGCCGAGAGAGATCCTCGCGAAAGATCTTCTTGCAATCCGCCGTTCTGAAGGCCGGGCATTTGCAGGCGGAGATTCTGTTCTAAGGCGGTTTTGCGATGTTAATCCCGTCCGGCTCATGGCAGAAGCCCGTCACAAAGAATTAACTTTTGCAGGAGACCTTGCAAACCGGAATCGACGGTAAAACGCGGGGTCTCGCGGTGAACACCGATACGTTCGTCGACAGCTTGCTGCGGTATCACGCGGGGGTTCCGCCGATAGCGGCGACGAAGCTCCGCACAACTGGTTCCGGAACGCCCCCACACTACCGCCAAGAACTAGAGATCAAAAAACTCTCAGGAAAACTGGTAGGCATCGTGGCGCAGCGCGGCATGATTGCGCTGTTCTTGAGGTAGCCTTGTTTCGGTCGCTGCACTGCCGACTGGAACTCGGCGACGAACAATTCCGAGCGGAATTTGCGAGGCATCCCAATTTGACTTGATCACCTAGCAGCAACCGTGTTCAGAAACCGCGCCCAAGAGGGGAGAAAGGGGAGCGGTCGAGGAAGCGAGCGCGGGTGTTTGCCACGGTGTTTGGTTATGGAGCATGGCGTTGAGAATCACGAGCAGCTTGCGCATGGAGGCGGTGAGCGCCGATTTGGGGTATTTCCCGCGCGCCCGCAGCTGCGTGTAAAAGTTCTTGATGACAGGATTGGAGCGGACCGCGGCGACCACGGCCATATACAGGACGCGCCGAACCTGGGCGCGGCCACCCCGGATACAACGGCTGCCGCGCAAGCTGCCGCTGTCGCGATTAAAGGGCGCCAGTCCGGCCAGCGCGGCGATCTGCCGGCGATTGAGCATACCCAGTTCGGGCAGGTGCGCGAGCAAAGTGCTTGAGAGCACCTTGCCCACCCCGGGCACCGAGCGGAGCAACTCGTCACGTTCGCGCCAGAGGGGAGTCTCGCGAATCAACTCGGCGAGTTCATCGTCGAAGCCCGCAAGTCTCTTTTCCAACCAACGAATGTGCTCATCGATACTACGGTGCAAGACCTTTGGGGCGCTGCTCCGGCGATTCTTTTCCGCCGTCAACATCTCGACCAACTGGCGCCGCCGCGTTACCAGTGCTTCGAGCGCTTGGGCCTGCTCATTCGCTAACGGTCGTGCCGCGGGGCGCACCGCCTCGCCGAAACGCGCCAGCACCTCGGCATCCAGCCGGTCGGTCTTGGCGAGCCGGCCGGTGGCGCGGGCGAAGTCTCGCGCCTGTCTGGGATTGACGACCGCAACCGCAATCCCCGCCGTCGCCC
>JBOHWM010000552.1:0-7969 GCA_050736555.1 Binataceae bacterium (SeqCode) | reverse complement strand
ATGGAAAATCGGCAGCGTCATGCCCGGAATGAAGTTCCATAGGAATTGACACAAAACCGCGCCGACCGTGAGGAGGCCGAAAGCGGCGCCGCGGCTCAGTCGCGGCGACATGTCGCGGGTGAGACCTCCCAGCGCGCCCCACATCAGGCCGGCGACCAGGTTCATTGCCGCGCGAATCACCGCAAAGCTCCAGAAGCCCGTCATCAGCAGGTTGCAAAACGTGAGGATGATAATCGCGACCAGGCAGACGTCGATCACGACGACCCGGCCATGACGGTCGGCCAATGGTCCGCCCACCATTGCGGAAAACGCCGACAGGAAGACCGCGCAGGTCAGCCACCAGCCAAATTCGGCACGCGTGAAATGCAGCGTTGGCAGCCACAGTGGCAGCAGCGCCGAGAAGCCAAATTCATAGAACGAGACGATCGTCGCAAATACGGTGAGAATGAGCATCCACCAGCGGTTCCAGCCGGTTGGATACGTCGTCAGCACGCGATGCGTGGCAAAATAGCCCTTCAGGCCCCCCGGCTGGGCTTGCGGAGTTGGTGAGGTTGCCATATACGCTCGACCCCCATACGTCAGCGATCTGAATTGACCTTCACCTTGAATCCGCCCTGTCCCCACAAGACGAATAAAGGCGCAAGAACCAACGCGGTTTGCCTCGCGCCGGGCGAAGATGCGAACGCCTCACAATCTACTACATGTTATCCTAAACGCAGCTCGATGGGGCGGGCGAGTCCGGCGAGCCTTCGGCCACACTTCGGACTCGTTTGCTCGCTCCGTTACCGCGTTGCTAGCAAACTGCATATCCCACGCCCTCGCTCTTTATCCCCACAAAAGAGCGGGAGAGAAGATTGAGGGAAGAAGCCGTTGTCACGCAGGGTGTTGACGCCAGTTACGCATCCAATTCCGACGGCCTCGCATTTTTCAACACCCCGCTATTGAGCCGCGCTCCGCCTCCGGTTTCGCTGTGTCGTTACGCCTAATGCGCTATCACCTGTCGCTCAGCGGTTGTCAAGAGCCGGCGTCGGCAACGCTCCCAACGGTCCGATACGATCAAGACTAATCCCGGCGAAATGGCTGTGAGCCGAGCCCAGCGTTTGCCATATTGCGGCGGGCTCGAAATTCTCATCGCGATTCGTCAATTTATTCAGCAATACGGTAAAAACCTCGCCGTCGCTGCGCCATTCGGGTGGCGTCCGCAGAGCACGCTGAATACGCTGAATACGGCCGGCGTGATTGGTGAAGGTGCCATCCTTTTCAACCCAAGTGGTAGTCGGAAAAGTCACAGCGGCCTTTGCGAGTTCGGCGCATTGCTTGAGATTGTGCGCAATGAGCAATTCCAGCTTGCCAACTATCGCGCTCAGGCGCTCGGGTGCGACAGCCTCCAGCACATCGTCGCCACAAATGTAGAGTCCTTTAATCTCGCCGGCTTCGACCGCTTTCAGTAAATCCTCCAAACCGTCGTCATCGCCCTTGACCAGGCCCATTTCACGCACGCCGCGTGCGTTGGCGGCCTTTTCCGCTTTGATTAGGAGCTCGTCGGCTTTGCCCTTGCGCACAGCCATCGCGGTGCGCCCCGCGCCAATCGCACTCAGCATCTGGCCGAAGCGGAAATTTTCCTCGTTGGTCAAATGAGGCGAAATCAACGCGCCCAGAGCCGCACCGCCATGATGCGCGGTGAAATCGCGCAAGAGCGAGACGGCGCGCTCCAACGCGGTATCCCAGTCTGTTGCCACCGCCGCGCCCTCACCCAAAACGAGCGGGGCGCGCAAACGATCCGGGTCGGCCACGAAGCGGTAATTGAGGCGGCCCCAATCGCACATCCAGGTGTCGTTCACCTGGTCATTGCGCCGCGGCAATAGCCGGTAGATCCGGTTCTTGTAGTGGCAGACCATAGTATTGCAGCCGTTGGCGCAACTCGGACATACGCTGGCGGTCTCTTCAAGGAACCAAACACGCAAGCGATGATGGAAATCCTTGGTCTCCAAGGCGCCGACCGGGCAGATATCAGCCGTATTCATCGAGTAATCGTTGTCAAGCCGCTTGTCGTAGATGTCGAGCACCGAGTGGTCGCCGATGCCATAAATCCCAAGCTCACCGGTCTTGCTGATCTCACGACAGAAGCGGACACAGCGGCGGCACAGGATACAGCGCTCCTGGTCAAGCAGCATCCGCTCACCGATGTCGAGCCGCTTGCCATTTTTTCGCCGCGGTTCGATCGTGCGCGCGTAACGGCTGCTGAAGCGCATCGTGTAGTCTTGCAGCCAGCATTCGCCCGCCTTGTCGCAGATCGGACAATCGAGCGGATGGTTGATCAGGAGGAGCTCAAGCACGCCCTTTCGGGCCAACTCCACTTCCGGATCGTTGACGTGCACCACCATGCCGTCGCGTATCGGCGTGTTGCACGAAATCTGCAGCTTTGGCGCGCCCTCGATTCGCACCTGGCATAACCGGCAACTGCCGTCGAT
This sequence comes from Binataceae bacterium (SeqCode), assembly GCA_050736555.1. Classification (GTDB taxonomy): domain Bacteria; phylum Desulfobacterota; class Binatia; order Binatales; family Binataceae; genus JBOHWJ01. Next base: position 5,498 of record JBOHWM010000552.1, on the reverse strand, counting down.
CGTGAGCTTGGGATGATAACAGTAGTGCGGTATGTCGAGGCCCGCGTCGAGCATCGTCTGCAGCAACGGCGTGCCCTCAGGCGCCTCGAGCACCTGCCCATCGACGGTGACGTGAACGATTTTCACGCTATTCGATTTTACGGCCGCTGCCATGAAGATTCAGTCCGGGCCAAGGCGTGCCCGCCCTTTCGTGCTGTACGCGTTCCTGCAATTTTATCAAACCGTCGAGCACCGCTTCGGGCCGCGGCGGACATCCGGGAATATACAAAGCCACCGGGACCACACGGTCGATACCCTGCAGGACGGCATAATTGTCGTAAGGTCCGCCTGAGCTGGTGCAAGCACCAAATGACACCACCCATTTCGGCTCCGCCATCTGGTCATAGACGCGGCGCAGCACCGGTGCCATCCGCTGCGTGATGGTGCCGACGACGAACAGCAGGTCGGCCTGGCGCGGGCTGAAGCGCGGCAGCGCGGCGCCAAAACGATCGATGTCATAGCGCGGCCCGGCCACTGAAAAATACTCCATGCCACAGCACGCGGTGACGAACGGATAAGGGAAAAACGAATACTTGCGCGCCCAATTGATAGCGTCGGAAAGACGCGTGCTGGCGAAACTCTCGGGAAAGGCGTTCGCCTCCCCGGCCGGCATCGGTTTGCCGGTCGAGCCGCTCACCAGGAAATTAGAAAATGTACGGCGTTCAGCCATCAAGCCCACTGCTCCTTGCCCGCGACACGCTCTCGGTTACGGCATTCCATGCCGACGCTCGCGGCATTCCATGCCGACGGTTGTAAGAGCGCTCGCATTGCTCAGTTCTGATTGCATGTGCGAAATGTCGCTTTGCGCAACCACGTATTCTGATCCTTTCGCCACCCGCATGAAAGTGCAAGATCGGCATTCCATGCCAACGCTCGCGGCATTCCATGCCGGCGGTTGTAAGAGCGCTCGCGTTGCTCGGTTCTGATTGCATGTGCGAAATGCCGCTTTGCGGGCTCACCGTGAAGGAGTCGCGAGCCTTGGCGGATTTGCGCCTTTCGATGGTGTCGGAATAATGCCGCTTCGCTATACGGGCCAGTTCGACTGGGTCCAGGCCATCTCCCAGAACAGGTATTCGTAGCGCGTGCTCAACATGAAGTGCTCGGCGAGCGGCTTGAGCGCAGCGGCCGGCCATCCCGCCGTCATTTCATCCAGCATGAGGCGCAAACGCTCGGCGCCCGCGACGAACTCCGCCGACGAATAGGTACGAATCCATTCGGCGTAGGACGAGCGCTCCCAATCGTGAACGCGCGCCAATTCGGCGCCGATTTCCGCATAGCCTAGCTGACACGGCATCAACGCTGAGAGAATCTCGGCAAGCGTTCCGCTCCAGGCGACGTTCAACAGATGGCGCGTGTAGGCATGCGTGGTCGGAGCGGGTTGCGTACGTTCCAATTCCTCACTCGCAATACCGAGACGCTGGCAAAAGTCACGATGAAGCTCCATTTCGCCGTACAGCGTCTCATGCATCAGGCGGGAGAATACGCGAATTGTCTCAAGTTCGCGCGCTTTGGCCGCCGACAGCGCGAACACCCGGCAGTATTCGATCAAAAAAATGTAATCCTGGCGCAGGTAGAAACGGAACCGTTCCATCGCCAATGTGCCGTCACCGATTCCGCGCACGAACGGATGTGAGAGTTCGCGCTGCCAGATGGGCCTGGCCATCGCGCGCAGTTCAGCGCTAAAACGGCATTCCATGCCGACGGTCTGCGGAGCGCTCGCGTTGCTCGGTTTTGATAACATTTGCGGAATGTCTTTGCGCGTTCACGTCAATGGCGAAGTTGTGCAGCCTTAGTCTCAATTCAATACCCTCCCGAAATGATGCGACGGGTGCTGTCCAACCACAATGCCGAACATGCAATCAGTATCGGGCAATGCGAGCGCTCCTGCTACCGTCGGCATGGAATGCCGTGGTTGAGCACGGCGGCGCCATGGCCAATTGCGGGGCGATCTTCCAACGCACGGGTAACGTAATCCTTGGCCTCCACGACCGCATCTTCGAGTTTTCGTCCACGCGCAAGCCCGGCCGCGATCGCGGCTGAGAGCGTGCAACCCGTTCCATGCGCACGGGCGACGGCAACGCGCGGCGCGCGGAGATCGTGTGTTGTGGCGCCATCGTGGAAAACGTCGAGCGCGTCTCCGCTTTTTAGTCTGCCGCCCTTAACCAACGCCGCCCGTGCGCCCATCCGCACCAAGGCGCGTGCCGCTTCGCGCATCGCGGCGGGTTCGGCCACTTGAAACCCGGCGAGGATTTCCGCTTCGCGTAGATTGGGCGTGATAATCTCCGCCAGCGGCAGCATCAGATCGCGCATCGCCGCCACTGCATCGGCCGCAAGCAGGGCGTCGCCATTGGCCGTGACCATCACGGGATCAACGACGACATGCAGCTGACGGCGTGACTGCAAGCGCCGGGCGACCACTTCGATGATGTCGCTGCGCGACAACATCCCGGTCTTCAGCGCCGCGACCGGAAGATCGTCGAGCACCGCGTCGAGTTGCGCCGCGACGAAATCGGGATCGAGGTCGGCGATCGCGCTAACCCCGCGCGTATTCTGCGCTGTCAACGCCGTAATAACACTGGCGCCGTATATCCCGAAAGCGCTGAAGGTCTTGAGGTCTGCCTGTATACCGGCGCCGCCGCTGGGGTCCGAACCGGCGATTGTCAGCGCGACCGCCTGAGGATGCCGCTCCATCTCACTATAGCCTTAACGATATGATGCTACGGATTACCGGCCGGCGCGGGCAACACCCGTACCGAAGCGCGCGTCACGACTTCACCTTCCATCATGATGTCGAACGAATACCAGCCGAATTCAATGGCGGGAAGGTATGGACCGTCCTTCACCGCGCCGTCACAACCATCTTTGTTCGGCGCTCATCAAGCATACACGTCCATGATCTGATGCAGGAGCGCGACCGCTTCATTATGCGGACGTTGAAAAGAGTTGCGTCCGATTATCGAGCCAAAGCCGCCGCCTTGCCGAATCGCCTTTACTTCCTCGAGCAGGACGGCATCCTCTTCGCGCGCGCCGCCTGAGAAAATCACGATGCGGCGGCCGTCAAAGCAGCTTTGCACGACATGGCGCACGCGTTCCGACAGCGGCTCGAGCGCGATGTGCTGCGAGTCGTAAACCTTCTTCGCCTCAGCCTGCTCGATATGGGCGGTTGGCAATTTGACCTTGATGATATTGGCCCCCAGTTGCGCCGCGATTTGCGCCCCATAAGCGACCACGTCGAGTGCGGTTTCGCCGGCTTTGCTCAGGCCCGAGCCGCGCGGATACGACCATACCACCACCGCGAGTCCGCAGGCCTTGGCCTCTTCGGCAATTTCCTGCAATTGCTGATACATCTCGCGGCGGCCCGTCGAGCCGGGATAAATCGTGAAACCGACGGCCGCACACCCCAGCCGCAACGCGTCGCCCACACTGCCGGTGACGGCGGGCACGGGGTCCTGTTCGTCAAGCAAGAGATCGTGATTGTTCAGCTTGAGAATCAGCGGCAGTTCACCAGCAAATTCCGCCGCTCCGGCCTCGATAAAGCCCAGCGGTGCGGCGTAACCGTTACAACCAGCGTCGAGCGCCAACTGAAAATGGTAGAGCGGATTGTAGGCGGGCGGATTGGGGGCGAAGCTGCGTGCTGGGCCGTGCTCGAAACCCTGATCGACGGGGAGCATTACCAGCCGCCCGGTGCCAGCCAGACGGCCGTGGTTGAGAAAACGGGCAAGATTGGTGCGCACGCCCACGTTCTCGGAATCATAGTAACTGAGGATTTCTCTGACTCGCTTGCTCATCATGACGAAATCAAGCTCCCGCATGGCCGGCGGTAAAATTCAGATTATCAACGCGGCCCTATACGCGGCGCCATCGAGCGCCGCGGCTTCGTTGAGAGAGACGCGCACTTCAATCGTCTCCAGCAATTCTTTGAAGCGTCCTTTATTGAGAAAGCCGGAGATAAACGCATCACGCCGCAAAAACGGCAGGATCTTCGGCGCAATCCCTCCGCCCAGATATACCCCGCCCAATGCCAGCAGCTTGAGCGTCATGTTCGCGGCCTCGGCGCCGTAAATCGAGACGAATAATTCCAGTGCTCGTACGCAATGAGGATCGCCGTTCGTCAGCGCGACCTCGCTGATTACGGCCGAGGCATCATCGCGGTGCATTCGCTCGGCCAGCCATGGTGGTTCGGCGCTTTGCGCTGTTGACCTGACAAACCGATAGATATTGTGCAGGCCGGGACCGGACAGCACCCTTTCGAAACTGACGTGACCGTATTCGCGGCTGAGAAATTCGAGCAGTTGTTGCTGCTCGGGTCCGAGCGGGGCGAAATCACAATGACCGCCTTCCGACGCCATCGCGTGGTAGCCTTGCGGCGTCGCAATCAGCGCCGCCTCGCCCAATCCGGTACCGGCCGCGACCACCGCGATATTGTGCGGTTGTACGCGTGAAACGCCTTTCCGCAGAACCACGACCTCATGATCACGCAGACGCAGCATGCCATAGGCAGTCGCCTGCAGATCGTTGATCAGGCGCGTGCGCGCGCCGCCCAGCGCGGCGGCAAGTTCTCCCTCGCGCATGCTCCATGCGACGTTGGTTGCCTGACTGACACCGTCGATCACCACGCCCGGGACACCAAAACATGCGGCCGTAATATGCGACGTGCCACCAAGAAACTCGTGCAGAACGTCCTGCAGGCTGCGGTAGTGCTGGGTCTGGTAGACTTGATCGCGGACGAGACGGTGCTCCGCGCCTTCGATTTGGTACAACCCCAGATGGGTCTTGGTGCCACCAATATCGCCCGCGACAATCACATTCGCCATCGTTCGCACTCCGTCCGCAAGCGCTCACGAGCACGCTGGTCGCCGCCGTTGATTTGCTCAAGTGCCAGCACGCGCGATGTGTGCGTCTGATTCACAATGTCCGCCAGGAACGGCCGTCCTTGGCAATCATTACGGCAGCCTCGGTCGGACCCCAGGAACCTGCCGTATAGGTCGCCAGCTCGCGCGGTTCGTCTGCCCAAGCGTCGAGAATATTCTGCACAAAGCGCCACGCCGCCTCGATCGTGTCGCGGCGCATAAATAACGTTTGATCCCCGACGACGACGTCGCGCAAAAGAGTTTCGTAGGCTTCGGGTGAAGCCGCCGCGTAATGGAAATCCACTTTGACCGGCGCCAACCGTGCCGGTGAACCAGGCAGTTTGGAGATGATCGTCAGTGATAAACCTTCGTCGGGTTGGATACGGATAGATAACACATTGGGCGCCAGCGGCGGTGCGGGCCGATTGTTGTAAAGAATGCGCGGCACCGATTTGAAGTAGATGGCGATTTCACTGGCGCGCTTGGGCAATCGCTTACCCGTACGCAGATAAAACGGCACACCCGCCCAGCGCCAATTCTCGACGAAGCATTTGAGCGCGACAAAAGTCTCGGTATTCGAATTGGGCGGTATATGCTCCTCGCTATGAT
>JBOHWM010000551.1:0-10340 GCA_050736555.1 Binataceae bacterium (SeqCode) | reverse complement strand
GAAGATGTGGGTTGGAGACCCGGAACGGAGCGTCGAACCATGGCGTGACACAGGAGTCGAGGTGCGGGGACCTGCGATCTCACAAATCGAACAGGCGTTCGCGCAAATCTGGGCCACGCTCGGTGAGCCGCTCCCTGACCTGAATGCGGCCGTCGATGGCGCCGGCCCGGTGGGCAAGATGGACGTACGGATTGTGGCGAGCTTGCCCGCCACGGCCGGCATGATCCGTTTGGATCAGCTCGTGGCGGCCCTCGCACGAAGAAAACTGTGGCTGACCGATGCCTATTACGCGGGGATGACCTCCTATGTACAAGCCTTGAGAGCCGCGGCAAAGGACGGCGTTGACGTGCGGCTTTTGGTGCCGAACGCCACGGACATTCCCATACTCCGGCCTTTATCGAGAGCGGGCTATCGACCGCTCCTGGAAGCTGGTGTGCGGGTGTTTGAATGGAACGGCGCGATGATCCACGCCAAGACGGCTGTTGCCGACGGGCATTGGGCGCGGGTCGGTTCCACGAACTTGAACATCGCAAGTTGGTTCGGCAATTGTGAGTTGGACGCGGTGGTCGAAAACGATGCGTTCGCGCGTCAGATGGAAGAGATGTATCTGCGGGATCTAGCCAATGCGACGGAAATCGTCCTCGATGTGAAGCATAAGGTGTTCGCTCCGGGCGAGGCGCGCCATCCGCGTGCGGATTCAGGCCGCGGGAGGGGCAGCGCCGGACGGGTGGCGGGAGGAGCGGTTCGAATCGGTAACGTTATAGGCGCGGCTTTCACCAACCGCCGCATATTGGGACAGGTCGAAGCCCGAATCATGTTGACCGTCGGGTTGTCACTGCTCACGTTAGCGATCTTTTTCGCGTTCTTTCCTCGTTTATTGGCTTATCCCCTGATCGGTTTTTTAGCATGGACCGCCGCTACCCTACTCTACAGAAGCTATAAACTACATCGTGGCGGACAAGCACAAAGAGGCGCGCCTTGAAACAAAAGCCGCTTAATATGGCGATCACGCTTGGGCTGCGGTAAGCTTGCTCCGCTATTGCGATTGGCCGTTGCCGGCAGGCAACCGCTTATAGAGGTACTGGCAGATGCCGTATCAGCCGATTGAAAACTACGCGATCGTGGGCAATCTGCACACGGCGGCGCTCGTCGGCCAAGATGGTGCCGTCGACTTCCTGTGCTTTCCCCGCTTCGACTCGCCGACGGTCTTCGCCGCTCTGCTCGATGACGCTCGGGGCGGGTCATTCAGGATCGCGCCCATCCTCGGCCGGGCTCGGCACAAACAACTCTACCTGCCCGATTCCAATGTTCTGTTGACACGTTTCCTGTCCGAAGAAGGAGTGGCCGAAGTTTCCGACTTCATGCCGATAGAGGAGAGCCGCGAATCGCATATTCTGGTACGTCGTGCCCGGACGGTCCGGGGCGAAATCCGTTTTCGGATGACCTGTGCCCCACGATTCGATTATGCGCGCGTACGTCATACGGCCGAACTAGAACGAGGAGGCGCACTTTTCATTTCGGAGGGCGGCGATGGCACGGCGCTGAGGCTCAGAACTACGATGCCACTTCGGCTGCGCGGTGGTGACGCGGTAGCGGAGTTCACCTTGTCCCCCGGCCAATGCGCGGATTTCGTGCTCGAATCGGCGGCCCGGCCTGATGAGTCACCCGCCGCACTTACCGAATTTGTCCCCGACTCCTTCAAGAACACCGTGAATTACTGGCGACGCTGGGTGGCTCGCTCGACTTACAAGGGGCGCTGGCGCGAGATGGTCAACCGCTCCGCTTTGATCCTGAAGCTTCTGACCTCGCGCACCTATGGCTCGATGGTCGCCGGGCCGACCTTCGGCCTGCCCGAGCGTATCGGCGGGGTGCGCAATTGGGACTATCGCTACACCTGGATTCGCGACGCGTCGTTTTCGCTCTATGCACTGATGCGTCTGGGCTTCACGGAAGAAGCGGCGGCATTTATGAACTGGCTTGAACAACGCGTCGCCGAACTTGAGCCTGACGGCTCGCTACAAGTGATTTATCGTATCGACGGGCGCCACGATTTGCCCGAAGAAATCCTCGAACATCTGGAAGGCTACCGGTGCTCCACCCCTGTTCGGATCGGCAATGACGCTGTCGCTCAATTGCAACTTGATATCTACGGCGAGTTAATGGATTCGATTTACCTCTACAATAAGTATGGGCAGCCGATAGCCTACGAGGCCTGGTTAAATATCACCCGCATGATCGAATGGGTATGCCGGCATTGGCGCGATAAGGACGAGACCATCTGGGAGTTCCGGACCGATCGCGAGGAATATCTATTCTCGCGCCTGATGTGCTGGGTGGCGCTGGATCGGGCGATTCGGCTTGCCTGGAAGCGCTCTTTCCCGGCGCCCATCGCGCGTTGGCACGAGGTTCGTGACACCATCTATCGCGATATTATGGAGCATTTCTGGAATCCGGCGCGTGGGACCTTCGTGCAGCGCAAAGGCACGGACGCGGTTGACGCATCGTGTTTGATCATGCCGCTGATGAGAATCATCAGTCCGGTGGACCCTCGCTGGCTTTCGACGATGAGAGTGCTCGAGCGGGAGCTGCTCGATGATTCGCTGATGTTCCGCTACAAGACCGCGGATGGAATCCGTGGGGATGAGGGCACATTTTCGATGTGCTCGTTTTGGTACGTCGAATGCCTGTCGCGGTCGGGCGATGTGCGTCGGGCGCGGCTGATATTTGAAAAGATGCTAGGTTATGCCAATCACGTCGGCTTGTACGGCGAGGAGCTGGGGCCGTCGGGTGAGCATCTGGGAAATTTTCCCCAGGCTTTCAGCCATGTCTCTCTGATTAGCGCCGCCTTCGATCTTGATCGCCGCCTGTCGAACAGCGGTGACGATAGCCGATCAGAAGCATGATGCGGGCGGACTCGCTTCAGATGCCCTAAATGTGTGAAATCGCTATTAACAGGCGAAACGTGAAGCCGGCGAGTATGACAAAGCTGGCGGTTGGCCGCGCCGCGGAACTCAGCATCCGCGATTGAGGTAAACTCCAATCCATCCGGCGCAAAAGAGCACCCGAGAACAAAAGCAAAACAGGCTGACACGAACAGGATGATAAGGAGTACCGACACAAGTCATCGCAAGGGCACCAGAATATCGACGATCATCCATTTTGCTTAATCTAAATTGGCAATTGCTTCGTTACACAAGATGTCAGTTCGCTCGTGTAATGAGCACCGGACAATGCGATTCTCTGAGCAGGTGGTCTGTCACTCCTTCGAGTAAGAAGTGTGAAAACGCGCCATGCGCTCGCCTGCCCGCGACGATCAAGTCGGCATCGATCTCCTGTTCTATCTCAATTATCTTGTTCGCGGCATCGCCGGTTACCACCTTAAGTCGATACTCCGTATTGCCGGCCAATGCGGCAGCGAGGACGCGCAGTTGCCGCCGTGCCGCTTCTTCGGCCTCGCGACTGGCCTCCGGCGTCATCTGGAACGAAAGCGGCTCATGCACGTGCAGCAGGTAAAGCACCGCGCGATTGTGCGCGGCGATCTTGCCTGCGAGGGCGAAGGCTCGTTGGGAGCTCTCTGTGAAATCCACCGGGCACAGGATGCGCGCGAATGGTGGAGGAGGCTCCGGCTCGCTCACAGGCGACGCGCATTCCGCCGTCTCGGGGCTGAACTTCGCCAATAGTTTCCTTAATTCGGCGAGCACCGCGCGGTCTTCTTCCCCTGAGTGCGGCGTCTCCTGTTCTTGCCGCGGCTTGCCGTTTTTTTCGCACTCGGAATTCTTGTCCCCTGTGTGGCGTTCCAGGTAGGTCATAGCGATCACCATTCCTTGCCAAACGTCTTACACGTGCGGTACGAAGGCACCTCGGACTTCTCCACCGAGTCCTGATGAATCAATCTTCAATGCGATGGCCCCCGGCGTGCTTGCCGGCGGAACTTGAGCAAGATGCTGACGCCCGCGCGAGTTCGTCCTTTCGGATTTCGCGCTCTGTTTGCGAAGTGGTCGCACGACCGCCCTCATTTTCCCATCGTTCGATATCAAAGTGGGTATTCTCTAGCATTCGAAAATCCTCCATAGTTGATGAGCGCTTGTCACGAACTGGCAATCTCAGCCGCAGTGTTCTCACGGCGCGACGCACTTTTTGCCCACTGGCGGATTGTGAGCACCGGGCATGGAGATTCGCGAATCACCGTCTCGGCAATACTGCCCAGAAAGAAGCGTGATACGCCGGTACGGCCGTGCGTGGCCATCACCACCATGTGCGTCTCGAATTCATTTGCGGCCGCAAGGATCTCTTCCGCCGGCCGGCCTGCCCTCAGCAGCAGGTCATGATCCACCTCGCCGAGCGATTCTCGCGCAATTTCGTCCAGTTGAATGCGGGCGAAATGACCCACCCGCTCGAGCAGCAACGGTGCCGAGATGACGAACGGGCTTGGCGGGGGTATGACGTGAAGCACGTAAAGCTTGCCGCCGTTCTCACGGACGAGGTCGCAGGCGCGGTCAAGCGCCGCCAGGGAATTCACATCAAAATCGATCGGGCAGAGAATTCGCGTCTTTTGTTGGGTTTTCATCATTGTCCTCTTTTAAAGTATCCGTAATTTAATCCCGCCGCTGTCCAAAGCTGTTGTCATGACGCTTCTATCAGCACGCCTGTTTCGCGAGATTTAATTTCGCACTAATTGCCGAGTCCATAATAACGACGATGAGCAATTATCTTGCCATTCCTGACGCAGCGTCAGACGTCTGAATATTCGTGCTATCTACACATTGATTCATTACTACTGGATGCGAGTCTGTGCTCACTCAACGTGGCGAATATCCAGATCGAGCGTGGCGAAATGCCCCAACCAACGGTGGCGGCCGTGCATTCTGCTGGCCTTTTTACACTTGATTCGGTTTGGGCGATCAGCGCGGAGCGCGTACGTTACGCCACGGGCGGTGGGCAATCGACGCCGATCATGCGTTGATCTAAATAATGGTCCCGCACTTGCTTCATCCGGCATGTATGTTGCGCCATTCGACCTAAAGATTATGCTAGCGGTCGTCAGCCATGAATTGGATAATCCGCAATCTTAAGCAGATGAAGCGTCTGTTAATATTCGTCGCGGGCATCACGGTCCTAATCCTGGGCATCGTGATGCTGGTCGTACCGGGGCCTGGACTTCTTACCGTCGCGCTTGGTCTGGGAATTTTAGCGACTGAGTTCTTTTGGGCGCAGCGATTATTAGGATATGTTCGCCACGCGGGCCGAAAGATAGCAGGGCGACTGTTTGGCAGGCGTTCAACCGGCTCGAGGGCAAGGCCGGGAGGAAGATGGCGCGGGCGTGGCTACCGAGCCCCGCATTATATTCGGGCGCCGAGCACGCAAACGTAAACGTCTTCAGCTTTCCACTTCATCACTGGAGGGTTCTTCGAGCTTGCGATAAAGCGTCTTACGATCGATGCGCAGAATATTTGCCGCTTCGGTCTTGTTGCCGCTGACCGAGTCGAGTACGGCGCGGACGTAATGTTGTTCAAGCTGATCCAAACTCATCCTTTTGTCCACCGCCTCGCCGAGCATCCTGACCGATGAGATTTCGAGGCCTGCAACCTTGGGCGGCAGTTCCTTGACCGTGATTGTATCGACGCGGCACAGGACGACCCCGCGCTGAATCGCATTGTTGAGTTCTCGGGCATTTCCGGGCCACGGATAACGCAGCAGGCGCTCCATCGCGTCCGGCTCGATGTGAGGGACCGGACGCGCCGCTTCGGCGCTCGCTCGTGCCAGGAAATACTTGATGAGCAGGGGGATGTCCGCAGGCCGCTCGCGTAAAGGAGGAATCGCGAGTGTAATGGTGGTAAGTCGATAATACAGATCGGAACGGAATCCACCCCGCTCGACGGCTTGCTCCAGATTGGCATTGGTGGCCGCCACGATGCGGACGTCCACCGGTGTCTCCTCGGTGGCGCCGAGCGGCCGGACCTTCTTGTCTTCGAGCACACGCAGCAGCCTGGTCTGCAGCGGCAGAGGCATTTCGCCGATCTCATCGAGAAACAAGGTGCCGCCGCGTGCCGCGATAAAGAGACCGAGTTTGGCCTGCCGGGCGTCCGTAAAGGCACCCTTCGCGTAGCCGAACAGTTCGCTTTCGATCAGATTCTCGGGGATCGCGGCGCAATTGATGGGAACGAACGGTCCCTCGCGGCGGGAGCTCAAAAAATGAATCGCGCGTGCCAGCAGGTCCTTGCCCGTGCCGCTTTCGCCCGTGAGCAAGACGGTGACGGGGCTGTCGGCGACCTGCTCCACCATCTCCAACAGCGCGGTCATCTTTGGGTCCGCCGCGATGATATTGGGAAGGCCGTAAGTACGCGCCAGCTCTCCGCGTAATTGCCTGACTTCTTGGCGCAACTTGCGGTTCTCCATCACGCGCGAAACGACCCGCAGGAATTCCTGATTGCCGAACGGTTTGGTGAAGAAGTCGCGAGCGCCAAGTTTCATCGACTCAACCGCACTCTCGATTGAGCCGAACGCCGTCATGATGACGACCGGCAGATCGGGCGCGACGCGTTGGAGTTCGGCTTGCAACTGATGGCCGCTCATTTCGGCCATGCGCAGGTCGGAGATCAGCAGATCGGGCGGTTCGCGCTTGACCATCTCGAGGGCTTGCGCGCCGGAATTCGCGCTGAGCGGCCGATAGCCGGACTCCTGTAAAAGCTCGCACAGCGCGCGAACCATCTCGGGCTCGTCGTCAACCACCAGGACCGAAGCGGACTCGTTACTCATGTCTTGCTGCCTTCGGAATTTGCCTTGCCCGGGCGCTCAATATGGGCGCTCATCGTTGGCATTGTTACAGAAAAACGCGCTCCGGTGGCACCGGCCTCGTAGATAAGGTCGCCGCCATGGTTACGCATGATCGATTGGCTCACCGCCAGGCCCATTCCGGTGCCCTTGCCGGGCGGCTTGGTGGTAAAGAAGGGATCAAACAGTTTTTCGCGGAATTCCGGCGGCACGCCGGAACCGCTATCCTCGAAGCTCACCCGGATGACGTCGGCGCGGTGATCGCGTTGTGCGATTGCCGCGCTCACTTTGAGCATGCCGCCCTCAGGCGTCGCATCGAACGCGTTAACCGCTAGATTCACAAAGACCTGCTGAAGCTGATCGGCATCGCATTCGGCCATCAGCGGCTGAGCGCCGAGCTCCGCGATTATTCCAATGCGGTGACGCCGGGCCTCGCTCTCGACCAGCTTGAGCACGTGTTCGACAATCGTCCTTACGTCGTTAATAGCTCGGCGTGATTCCCGCTCGCGCCCGTAATCCAACAGCATCCGCACGATTCTTGAGATGCGGTCGATCTGATTAAGCACTATTGCGAGACTTTCCCGGACCTTTTCAATCGTGGGGCTGCCCTGCATTAACAGTTCGGTGCGCGTCCGGATCACGCCCATCGGAGTGCCGATCTCATGTGCCAGCCCGGAGGCCAAGGTGCCGATAGTGGCGAGTCGGTCCGCACGTTGGAGCCTGCGGTCAAGTTCCAACTCATAGCGGTGGCGCTCCAATAGCTCGGCATGCGCCTTGGTGAGCTGACGGTCGAGCCGTTGAAACTCCTCGCTTATCAACTTCATTTCATCTTCGGCGCCGCTGTCCGCGAGCTCAGTTTCTGAAAAGTGCATTACCTTGCGCGACAGATCGGCAAGCGGTTTTGAAACGTAACGGCTGACCAGGAGCGGGATCAGGCCGGCGATCAAAGCCACGACCAGAACGGCGGCGCCGACCGGCGGCAGCATTCGCCCGCGCAGGTTCTCGCCGATATCGGTCCAATCCTGTGCCACGAGGAAATAGCCAATCGGCTTATTCGGGTTCAGCGGCACGATGCGGCAGAACCAGTAGCGATGCGCGGCGATCTGTTCAAATTCCGGCACATGCGCCACGCCGCCTCCTTGCAAGGCCATGACGATCAAGCTGTGTGGAAAGTCCGGCGTGGCGTACCAAATTTCGCCGTTGACCTTCAACAGCGCCCCCCTGGTGCCGTCCGCGCTCATCCGCTGAAACAGTTCGTGAACCTGCGTCCATTCTTGCTGCCGCACATAGCCGGCGAGTACTGGCGCAAGACCGCGCATCGTGGCTCGCGTTTCGCGTTTCAAATCAGCGATATAGCCTTGCCTGGACCATTGCACACTCCAGTACGTGTAAAGCGCCACCACCGGAGTTACGGTGAGCAACAGAATCAGGGCAAGTCGCCGGCCAATTCGCACAGCGGAGATTATACGCGAACCCACCGCATCCAGTGGACGCGGTGTGGTACTTCCCGACTGCCCATGAGCATCATTTGCGGGCGGCGGCCGGTGGCGTACACACGAAGTGACGACGCGGCTTAACGTGGGCGAGTGTTCGCATTCTCGTGCATTTTTAGCGTTATCCGTGGAAGCGCTGGGTGGACACAATCGTTTCGGGCGGCAGCGGCGCGTTGTGTCTTCCAGCGTGGGCGGATCCGGGTCCGCGCGAGTGTTTCATAGACGCGCAGGGGATCACCGAGGTCATTCCAGCAAACGTTTTCGACCGGAACGACTGCCAGGGCGTGCATTTCGTGCGAGAACTTCCTGTATGGATCGCGTTTGGCAATCCGCCGAAGGGCGCAAAGGATGGCGGCGGCGGTTCCGCGATTTTCGGGTTGAATCACCAATTGCGAGTCCAGGCCGCCGATCTGGTCGCGACAAAAATCTTCGTGATTACGCGTAGCCCGCATAGCATCGTGCTGGGCTCGCGGTGACTGAGGACAAAGGGGCCACAACCGTGCGCGGCCTTAAGGAACCTCCGCACAAGCTCACTTGTCATTCTGAACGGGGTCTGCGAAGTGAAGAATCCGGAAAAAAGGATTGGGAACACAGAATAATCCGGGATTCTTCGTTGCGCTCAGAATGACAGAATCACACTTGTGCAGAGGTTCCCTAGCGGGTGGCACAAGCGGTGCTTCTTAAGACTGAGGACCCCTTATGAATCAGTTGTTGCGCAAAGTGCGGAAAAAAGAGAACCAGAGTGCAGCCAACGGCATTGTGGTCTACGTCTGCTCGGGCGGTCATCGCACCGTAACAATCGACCCGGTGGGTAGGGCTAAACCCTTGTACATTGCGTGCCGCGACGGTGTTTGTGGCCTGCGGGCGCGACTCTGCTGGTACACAGCGGTGACGGCGCCGAAGCTGATGCCAGAATGGGAGTGGTATTCGCCAACACATGCCGAACCCGCCTCGATTTAAACTGAGAGTTGATGAACACTAACAACCGTCATCGGCTGGAGCGCGATCGCTCATGGAATGGCTGAGCGATCCGGCGATATGGTTGGGGCTCGCGACACTGATTCTCCTCGAGATTGTTCTCGGCATTGACAATCTTGTCTTCCTCGCGATTGTGTCGGACAAATTACCGCCCAATCAGCGTGATGCCGCGAGACGACTGGGCCTGGGCCTCGCCCTGCTGATACGCCTGATACTTCTGGCGGGCGTCTTCTGGCTGACAACCCTGAGCCGCACGCTGTTTTCAGCGTTTGGCCACGGCTTCTCGGGCCGTGACCTGATCCTGTTCGGGGGCGGACTGTTTTTGCTCCTCAAAGCAACGGTCGAGATCCACGATCGTTTGGAAGCGCCAGTGCCTAAGCGCCGCGACGTTGCGGCACGGGCGGGCTTCGGCGCCGTTGTGGCGCAAATCGTGGTGCTCGACGCGGTTTTTTCGGTCGACTCCATTCTCACCGCCGTGGGCATGACGAATCACCTCGCGATAATGATGATCGCGGTGATCGTCGCGATGCTGGTGATGCTGGTGGCGAGCAAGCCACTGACTGAATTTGTGAATGCCCATCCGCCGCTGATTATTCTCTGCCTCGGTTTTCTGCTGATGATCGGCCTGAGCCTGGTGGCCGACGGCGTGGGTTTCCACATTCCCAAGGGCTATCTGTATGCCGCCATTGGCTTTTCCGTCCTGATCGAAATTTTTAATCAGATCGCTTTACGCAATCGCCAGCGTCGACTGGCGACAATTCCACGCCGGCAACGAGTTACGGAAGCGGTGCTGCGTCTGCTGAGCGGAGTTCCCGCGTCTGGGGCAAACGACACCGATCCTGAGCCACCGCTCGCGAGCGTTGAGGAAGACAACGTGTTCGCTCCCAATGAGAAACAGATGGTAGGTGACGTGCTCGGGCTCGCTGAGCGGACCATCGGCTCGATTATGACGCCACGCCGGGAAGTATTGTGGGTTGATATCGATGATTCTCCGGAGCTGATCCTCACCTCCGTCAAGCGCAGCCCGCACGCGCAACTACTGGTCGGCCAGGGTTCACTCGACAGCATCGTTGGCGTCGTGCGCAAGCAGGATCTGGC
>JBOHWM010000550.1:0-4863 GCA_050736555.1 Binataceae bacterium (SeqCode) | reverse complement strand
ATAAAAGTCACCCCGCACTGCCGCAAAGCTTGCCCGCCGCGTCCCGATCGACGAGCCACAATACCTCGCCGTCCGACGGAGCAATAATCTGGCCAGGGAAGCGGTCGGGCTCGCGCGGGCCTTCGAGGACGTCATAGACGGCCTGTGCCTTGGCCTCGCCACTTACGATAAAGATGACGTGAGCGGCGTGGTTGAGAACCGATGCGGTAAGCGAAACGCGATGGCGCTGCGCAGCGTCAACTTCGACCGCTACCGCCAGCCGTTCGCTCTCATGAATCGCGGTATTTTGAGGAAAGAGCGACGCGATGTGCGCGTTCTCACCCAAACCCAGCAAGATTAAATCGAAACGCGGAATTTCGCCTTCACCTAAGGAAAAGGAATCGCGCAAGTCCGCCTCGTAATTGCGCGCACCCTCTTCAGGCGGCTGCTCACCGTGGATCCGATGCACCTGGGAGGGATGGAGCGTCAGCTTCGACAGCATCGTGCGATTGGCCATGCCGTAATTGCTGGCCGCGTCGTCCGGTGGAACGCAGCGTTCGTCACCCCAGAAGAATCGCACTTCCTTCCAATCAACGCTGAGAAGAAAGCGCGTGGCCAGCAACTCATAGGCTCCGGCGGGCGTCTGACCCCCGGTCAGACACAGATTGAACTCGCCATGCATGCAAATCGCTTCGCCGGCAATGTGCGCGATCTCCTCGGCCGCGCGCACGTGAACTGCTTGAGCATTCTCAAGGACAATGATGCTGCTTTTGTTCATCCGCGATTCGTCCCTAGAAGATGTTGAAAAAGACACTAATATACCCGAGCCTTTCTCGACCGGGCTCAACACCCTGCTTGAAGGATGCCTCTTCCGTCAATTGTTATGCGTTTTTGTCTTTGTCCGGCACAAACATTTCTGTCATTCCGAACGGGAATCTGCGAAGCGAGCAATCCACGCGGAGCGATTTTCTTTCTTCCGGTAAAAGTAAAATCCATCGCTGTGCGTGGATTGTGGAATCGCGCGACGATCTAACGTGCGAGTAGCTTGAGCGCATGCTCAATTACATTCTCAACCGTGAAGCCAAAGTGCTTGAGCACGTCCTGATACGGCCCCGAGGCTCCAAAGCTGGTCATGCCGACGACGTCACCCTCAAGTCCTACCCATTTGTACCATGACAGGGGTGAACCGGCTTCGATCGCCAACCGCCGCCTAATCGCCGGCGGCAACACCTGATCGCGATAGGCCTGATTCTGCGCTTCGAAAAGTTCAAAACTGGGCATACTGACGACCCGCGCCGCATGACCGCGTCTTTCAAGTTCGCTCTTCGCCCCGACCGCGAGCTGTAATTCCGAGCCGGTGGCAATCAGGATAATATCCGCGGCTTTGCCCGCCGTCTCAGTCAGAATGTACGCGCCCTTAGCCAGCTCGCTGGCGGGCGCCATCGTGCTCCGATCCAAGGTGGGCAGCTTTTGACGTGATAAGGCGAACATCACCGGCCCGTTCTTGTGGGTGACCGCCAAGCGCCAAGCCTCGACCGCCTCATTGGCGTCTCCGGGCCGAATCAGCGTCAGATCCGGGATCGCGCGCAACGCACTGAGATGTTCGATCGGCTGATGGGTGGGGCCGTCTTCCCCCAATCCTATCGAATCGTGGGTGAAGATAAAGATGACATGCAATCCCATGATCGCGGCAAGCCTGATTGACGGCCGGCAGTAGTCCGTAAAGACCATGAAGCTCGAGCCGTAGGGGATGAAACCGCCGTGCAGCGCGATGCCATTGAGGATCGAGCACATGCCATGCTCGCGAATACCAAAATGCAGGTTGCGGCCGCTATAATTGCCGCGCTCGAAATCACCGCCGTCCTTCACGTTCGTGAAGGTCGATTCGTTCAAATCCGCAGCGCCGCCAAACAGATTCCATACGCGGCTAGCGATCACCTGCTCGGCACGTGAAGCCGATTCGCGCGTGGCCAGATTATCCTTGGGCGTGAACACTGGTAGCTCGCAGTCCCAGCCCTCGGGCAATTCCCCGGCTAGCATTGACTTGAATTCCGACGCCACCCGCGGATTGGCTTTGGTGTAAGCGTCGAAACCGCGATTCCAATCCGTTTCCAGCTTGGCTCCACGCTCGACGCATTGTCGAAATGCGTTTAAGGCCACGTCGGGTACATAAAAGTCGGGCTCAAGCGGCCAGCCGTAGAATTTCTTCGTAAGCTTGACCTCGTCGGCACCCAGCGCCTTGCCGTGCGCTTCAGCGGTATCCTGCCGATTCGGGCTGCCGTAGCCGATATGGCTGCGCACGCGAATCAGCGAGGGCCGGCCTTCTTCGTTGATGGCGTTTCCGATCGCTTGAGTCAGCGCCTTCAGATCGTTGGCGTCCTCAACCGCCTGTGTGTGCCAGCCATAGGCGTCGAAACGCCGGCAAACATCCTCGGAAAAGGCGATCTCGGTTTTGCCATCGATGGTGATGTGATTGTCGTCGTAAAGATAAATGATATTTCCCAGCCCGAGATGGCCCGCGATTGAAGCGGCTTCGCTCGACACACCTTCCATCAGGTCGCCGTCGCTGACGATGGCGAAAATGTGATGATCGAACAGGCCGGAGCGCCCGCGTTCAAAACGAGCGGCCATGTGTTTGGCGGCAATCGCCATGCCCACACCGTTGCCAAATCCTTGGCCGAGCGGACCGGTGGTCGTCTCCACCCCGGCGGTCAGGTAATTCTCCGGATGTCCCGGCGTCTTGCTGCCCAGTTGGCGAAAGCGCTTGATTTGTTCGAGCGGCAAATCATAGCCCGTCAAATAGAGCGAACTATACAACAGCATCGAGCCGTGACCGGCTGATAGCACGAAACGATCGCGTCCATACCAGGATGGGTTTTTCGGATTGTGGCGCATGAAGCGGGTGAACAACAGATAGGCGACCGGCGCCATGCCCATGGGCATTCCGGGATGACCGGAGTTGGCCTTTTGAACCGCGTCTATCGTGAGCACGCGAATCGAATTGATACACAATTGGTCGAGATCTGATTGGCTTGTTTTGATTTCAGATGCGGTTGCCACTTTGCTCTCCAAACCTTAAAGGATAATTCGGTTGCAAATCCCGCCACTGACTGCGAATAAAGCAACGTCAAAATGCGCAATCCGCCGGGACTTTTGGTGTTTTGGCGGCTCGTCGCGGTTGGAATCCGGGCAAAAATCACCAACCGTCGTCGTCGTCTTTGGAATCCCCCGCCTTGTGCCGCATAACTTTAAGCACCTGCCTGGCCGCGTCCTTGTCGCCGAGATTCAACGCTTGGGTAAAGCGATCGGCGATCATCCGCATCAGCGCGCCTTCGTTTGGGTCAAGCTCGGAACCTAGTGCGGCCAGCCGTTGCATGCCGTCCCGCATTAAGGCCAGGGCTGCGGGATAATCGCCGTCGCGACGCTTAGCCGCGGCCTCGAGCAGGCGCGCGCGGACACTTGCCACCGCCGGGCGCGCCCTTTCACCGACGGTGATTTCCAGCTCCTTCAGATTCTCGGCGAGCTTGAGGAACGATTCGAAGTTGACCTCAGACGGCATCGTTAAATTGTCCCATTTGGTGGCAACCTCAATCAAGTTTGTGTCCAACGATTCCACTTATCCGCCTGGCGTTCCCACTGAGACGGAAAGGCCAGTGTTTTCGTTCAGCGCATCTGCTACAAATGTTGGGACATGACGGGCTTGAAGGAAGAGACCTCCGATGAGAAGGAACCTTGACCGCCGAGTGGTGGTGACCGGTGTGGGGCTAGTCACTCCGCTTGGGACCGGCATCGAAAAGAACTGGGAAGCATTGATGGCCGGCCGTTCGGGCATCGGCCCGATCACGCGCTTCAACGTGGCTGATTTTCCCGTGCGCATCGCCGGCGAGGTGAGCGATTTTAATCCGCTTGACTGGATTGACAAGAAGGACGTCAAAAAGATGGACCTCTTTATCCAGTACGCGGTTGGCGCCGCCGAGCAGGCCATGCGGTTGTCGGGCCTCAAGGTTGACGACAGCAACGCCGATCATGTCGGCGTACTGGTGGGCGTGGGGATTGGTGGTTTGTGCACAATCGAGGAAAATCATCTCACGTTCCTGGATAGCCGGCTGAAGCGCATTTCGCCCTTTTTCATCCCCAAACTGATTTCCAATCTGGCTCCCGGTCATATCGCGATTCGTTACGGCGCGCGCGGGGTCAATCTGACCACGACCAGCGCCTGTGCCTCCGGCAGTCATGCCGTGGGCGAGGCCTATCGCATGATTCGTTCGGGCTACCTGGACGCGGCGATTACCGGTGGTTCGGAAGCGGCGTTGACTTCGCTCGGGCTGGGTGGCTTTATCGCGATGCGTGCGCTTTCCACTCGCAATGACCATCCCGAGGCCGCCAGCCGCCCATTTGAGCGTGATCGCGATGGTTTCGTGATGGCGGAAGGCGCCGCCTCGCTGATTCTGGAGGAACGCGACCAAGCCATCGCGCGCGGCGCCAAGCTCCTCGCCGAGATCGTGGGCTACGCCTCCAACAGCGACGCCTATCACATTACCTCGCCCTCACCTGACGGCGAGGGTGCTGGCCGTTGCATGCGGTTGTGCCTTGAAGACGGCGATCTCGATCCGCTCGAAGTTGACTACATCAATGCCCATGGCACCTCGACTCCGCCGGGCGATGTTGCGGAAACGCAGGCAATCAAACGTGTCTTCGGTGAACATGCCGCCCAAATAGCGGTGAGCTCGACCAAATCGATGACCGGGCATACGCTGGGCGCGGCTGGTGCGATAGAGTCGGTTTATACGGTGCTCGCGATCACGCGCGGTATGGTTCCGCCCACCATCAATTACGAACATCCGGACCCTGAGTGCGATCTCGACTACGTGCCAAACCAGGTGC
>JBOHWM010000549.1:0-6473 GCA_050736555.1 Binataceae bacterium (SeqCode) | reverse complement strand
ACCTTCTGTTGCCTCGGATGGAGGATTAATGTAACTTATCGACCTTACAAAGTAATCTATTTTCGAGAGCAGGGCATCTCGCGATGGACCAAGGTTTCACGTTGTGGTTTACCGGGCTTTCCGGCGCCGGCAAATCGACGCTCGCCAATCTCGCGGCTGAGGAATTGCGCCGCCGCAGTCATCGGGTGGAGATTCTTGACGGTGACGAAGTGCGCACCAATCTCTCCAAGGGCCTGGGTTTTTCCAAGGAAGATCGCGACACCAACATCAGGCGTATTGGTTATGTCTGCGGTTTACTTGCGCGCAATGGGGTAATCGCGATTTCGGCGGCAATTTCACCCTATCGTGCGATCCGTGACGAGATTCGCGCGCGGCATCAACGCTTCTTCGAAGTTTTCGTCAAATGCCCGCTGGAAACCCTGATCGAGCGTGATGTCAAAGGCCTTTACAAAAAGGCCCTCAAAGGCGAAATCCCCAACTTCACTGGCGTTTCAGACCCTTACGAAGAGCCGCTCAACCCAGAGGTAATCGTCGAGACCGACCGGGAGACGGTGGCGGACAGCTTGGCGCGCTTGCTAACGCGGCTCGAAACGCTTAATTACATCAGCCGCAACGGGACCGGACGATGAGCATGGAACGAGACGCCATAAGTGCCCACGGCGGCGGTGATTTAGTCGACCGCAGAGCCCCCGCCCGGGAAGCCGTCGCGCTGGTCGCTTACACCGAGAAGCTGCCCGTTGTCACCCTTAACGCCCGCGAGCTGGCGGATGTCGAAATGCTCGCATCAGGAGCGTTCTCGCCTTTGACCGGCTTTATGGGCGAGGCCGATTACCATCATAGCCGCGACGAAATGCGTTTGTCCTCGGGCGTACCGTGGTCGATTCCAATCACGCTGGGAGTGGATGAGGCGCAGTCGCGTCCACTCGGCCCGGGGCAGGACGTGGCGCTGGCCGCCGAGGACGGCACGCGTCTGGCCGTCCTTAAGCTGGGTGCGATTTATCGCGCCGACCGCAAGAAGGAGGCGGAAGCGGTATTTGGCACCGCCGATGAAACCCATCCGGGCGCCAAAAACGTGCTTTCGTCGCCACCTTGGTGCCTGTCCGGTCCGATTACCCTGTTTAGCGAAATTCCTGGCCGCAGCTTCCTTGAATATCGGCTTGAACCGCGTCAGACGCGTGCCCGCTTTCGCGAACTGGGATGGAAGAAAATCGTCGCCTTCCAAACCCGCAACCCGGCCCATCGGGCGCATGAATATATTCAAAAATCCGCGCTGGAAGTGTGCGACGGCCTGTTACTGCATCCCTTGGTGGGAGAAACCAAGAGCGACGACGTACCCGCCGCGGTACGGATGGAAACCTACAAGGTGTTGCTCGACCTTTATTATCCCAAGGACCGTGCGATGCTCGCCGTGATGCCCGCGCATATGCGTTACGGTGGCCCGCGCGAGGCGATTCTGCACGCGATTATCCGGCGGAACTACGGTTGCACGCACTTTATCGTGGGCCGCGACCATGCCGGCGTCGGCAATTACTACGGCACCTATGATGCGCAGAAGATTTTTGAGCGCTTCAGCCATGCCGAGATGGGCATCACGCCGCTGACCTTCGAGAACAGCTTCTATTGTTCGAAGTGCGCTTCGATGGCGTCCTTCAAAACCTGCCCGCACAGCGACGCCGATCGTTTGCTGCTATCCGGCACCAAGGTACGCGAGATGCTGCGCCGGGGCGAAGCACCGCCGCCTGAGTTTACCCGGCCGGAGCTGGCCGCAATCCTGGTGCGGGCCATGCGCAATCCGTAATTCCGCACTTGCAATCAGGATAGCGCGCAGCGAGCGCTCTTTCGGCCGCCGGCATGGAATGCGGTTCGCGTTGCTCGATGCTGACCGCACGTTGTGAAATTACGCGATTATCTCGAGCTTTCCAGAAAGGCGATTTCCTCGGCCGTCGAGGTGCGCCCCAGGATCGCGTTGCGATGAGGGAAGCGGCCGAAACGCCCGATCGTCGCCAGATGCTCGCGAGCACGTTCGAGAAAACCTGCGGCGGGCGGATACTCCGCAACCGCGGTTTCAGCCAACTTGACCGATTGCCGCTGATCGCTGAGATTTTCACTGTGCTCGAAAGGTAGATAGAAGAACAACCGCTCAGGGAGTTCGACCCGGCGATCCATTTCATGCGCCAGCGCATGTTTTACCAAAACGAGAGCGTAATTATCCGCCGCGAAGGCGCGCGGCTCGTTACGAAAAATGTTGCGCGGTATCTGATCGAGCAAAAGAATCAGCGCTAAACAGCTTCGCGCCTCACCTTTCCACTCGTCCAGGACTCCCGCCGCGGCTTTATGACAGTCATCCAAAAAGCGTCGCGTGCATTGACGATCGAATTCGCTTTGCGGCTCGAACCAAAGGCGTGAACGCGCCTCGAACTCACGGCGGCAATCAGGGCCAAACCAGAAATCCAGGATTTCATCGATACGTGACATGATTGGCGTCTCAAGCCGTGCTCATCGCACGGCGAATTGGCGTGACGTCCGGCGGCGCGTCGTTCATGAACGTTCGCGCATGCGAACTCCGCGCTAGACTAGCGGAACGCGGCGAGCGAACGCAGCCTTGTCACGCGTTAAGCCCAACCATATCATGAGGGGCGCTCCAAATGGCTGCCGTCACACCAATGGGTACTCCCGGCAAGCGCGGCAGCGGCTCCTGGCCACTGAACGCCATCCGCATCTTATTGTTTGCCGCGTTGACCGGGGGATCGGGCTACCTGCTGCTCACTCATGTGGAATGGTTTGAGAATCCGCTGATCGTCAAGTACGAGGTGCTGTCCTGGGGCGTATGGGGACCGATCGCTTACATGCTGCTGTACGCGATCGGGCCGTCTTTCCTGGTGCCGGGCGCCGTGATGACAATGGCGGGCGGGCTCGCTTTCGGCGCCTTATGGGGCGCGCTCTATTCGATGGTAGGCGCCGACGTCGGCGCGCTGGTGGCGTTCGCGGCCGGGCGTTTTCTCGGACATTCGTTCGTCGAGGGCGTGATTGGCTCACATTTCGACCATATGATGACGCGGCTTGAACGCAGCGGCTTTTACATCATCCTCTATCTGCGTCTGGTCCCGCTGATTCCCTACAACGCGCTCAATCTGTTGGCGGGCGCCTCGCCGATCAAGTTTCGCGACTATTTGTCGGCAAGCTTGATTGGTATGATTCCCGGCACCATCCTGTTCGCGTTTTTGGGCGACGCCTTGTGGCATCCGGAGTCGCCGCGCTTTTTTCTCGCCGTGGGTCTGATCCTGTGCTGCTTCGCGGCAGGCGAATTGTATCGCCGCTGGAAAGCCGTCCCGCTGGCTTGAAATTGGGAATGATTTATTTGACGACGCGCTCATTAAGCGTGGCTTAGACCGAGCTTCTGGTTCGCGCCGCCCGTTTCCCGGGATGTCAGGCTGCCTTGTCCGCTTTCATCCGCTGAGGGCTTATTCGTAATCATAGCCTCGGGCATCGCCAGACCGAGGAGCGCCAAAGGCGATCGCGGCCAACACCAGGAATCCGGCGTCATGGCCGGGCGCGTTCGACGACGAAGCCGGTCATCACGTTGCTGAGCGAAGCGCCTATCGCAACGCCGGTTGAAATGGCGCCCTGGATCAACTTGAAGCGGACCGGTGCCTTGGGCCAAGTCGGCCACGATGGTCACCCAGATTACGCCAAAGATACCGGCGCAAATGCCGTCGAGAACCTGGATCGAGATCAAGGCATAGGCCAAACTTAAAGAGCTGGGATTAAGCTGATGTGCACTTGTCATTCCGAAGCGCACTGACGCCGCTTCGTATCACTCGTGTTCAACGACCCAAGGCGTGGCGTACCGTGTTGAGAATATAGATGAAGTCGCGCGGCGAATTGATTTCGCCCATCAGCGCAACCTGCGATAACATTTCCATCTCGGTGGTAGTGATGCTGTGCAGGCGGCGCAGGCGTTCGTCGCGTCGAAACTCCTCCCACGCCGAGCGTTTGCCACGGTCATTGTTGGTCTTGAGCATTTCAAGCGCGCGCGGATTAGCCAGAAAAAATAATTCGCGCTGATCGAGCCCCAGCACTTCAGCCAGACGACTCAGCACTTTGTCGGAGGGATGGCGCTTGCCTGACTCAAGATGACCGACATATGGAGTCGAGGTTTTGATCTGGTGCGCGACTTCCTGCTGGGTCAGGTCGAGTTGGCGGCGGCGTTCGCGAATGACCTGGCCGAAGGTGCGCTCTTTCCTTCTTGCCATGAGCGGTTCCCCCTTTCACATGCCCCCTTGATTTGGAACGCGGCTCGCGGACTCGCCTGCTGGTTCCGCTTCGCTCCATTGATGTCCGCGGCGCCGGACGAGCGTTGAACGTCCGGGGGCATTATGCAATCCGCGCTCAGCGCCGCTATGGAACATGGGTCACTATCGCATTCCAAATAGCGGGGCGAGGCGGAATACATTTTGTCGGCTCCCCCCGCGCGGCAATTTAGCGCCTGCGGGCGACGCTGTATAGGGGTTTGGTCATTTTTCCCGGTAGCTATTGATATCAGGCGGAACAACGCTGACGAAGCGAGCACATTGGGTGGAGCGCAGCGGAGCCGAGCGCGTAAGCGGAGCGAGCAGGCGAGCCTGCGCGTCGCGTGCCAGGATCGCGAGTCCGCGGCTTGCGTTCAAAAATGAAATGTGCGTTCAAACGTGTGAAATGCGCTTTACCTGCTTCAACCTCACTGGCGAGCGAAATTACCAACACCGCATTACCACACTCGTAGCCACGCATGAGAACCGGCACACGCACGCGCTTGCCAATGCTTAGTTGCCGTAAGGATCACGTCCGTGGTTCAGATAGATTGAAAATTCCGAAACCGCGTTGAGTTCATGCGGCGGGCTCTTGAACGCTTCGACCGAGCCGGCGTGCAATCCGGTCAGTTTTAGTACGTCCTGGCCGAGCGGACGCCCGTCGTGATCATAATAATGTACTTCCAGATCGACCGCGCGGGTTTTGCTCCCGGTATTCTTGACCTCACCTTCGACGAAAACCTTGTCGCCGCGATGCTCGAGATGGGTTTGCATCACTTCGACCGGTTCCACATGCGTCAAAGAGTAGAAAACAAAGCCAACAAAGGCGATGGCGGCAATTAGTAATAAACACGTGCTTTTGCTCATCGGCGTCAATCTCGATTAGTAAGATCGTGGCAAATGCAGCACATGCTCGCTGATATTATTCAAAATCATCTCCTGGGAAACTGGCGCTATTTTGAGCAATCTGCACTCGCGGAAATAACGTTCCACATCATATTCCCGCATATAGCCATAACCACCCAGTGTTTGCACCGCCCGGTCACACGCCTCGAAGCCGGCTTCGGCGGCACGCAACTTGGCGATGTTTGCTTCGGCTCCGCAGGGCCGCCGATGATCGAACAGCCAGGCCGCCTTCATCATCATCAACTCGGCCACTTCGAGTTTGCCGTAAGCGTCGGCCAATGGATGCGCGATCGCCTGGTTCTGCCCGATGGGGCGGCCAAAAACGATCCGTTCCTTGGCATAACGCACCGCTTTATCAACCGCGGCGCGACCCATCCCGATGCCCTCGGCGGCAATCAGAATGCGCTCAGGGTTAAACCCGTCGAGCAGCGTATGGAAGCCGCGGCCTTCTTCGCCCACCAGGTCGGCCGCCGAGACTTTCAGATTGTCGATGAACAGCATGTTGGTGTCGATGGCATGACGTCCGAGCTTGTGCAGCTCGCGCACTTCGACCGCTTCACGATCGATGTCGGCGAAAAACAGCGTCATGCCGTCGGTCTTCTTCTTGACCTGATCGAACGGCGTGGTACGCGTCAGCAACAGCATCTTCTGCGATTCCCGCGCCTTGGTGGTGAAAACCTTGCGGCCGTTGATGATGTAATTATCGCCCTCGCGGCGGGCGAAGGTCTTGATATGGGTGATATCATTGCCGGCGTCGGGCTCGGTGACGGCGAATGAGGCGTGCAGCTCACCGCTGACCACGCGGGGCAGATAACGGCGCTTGATCTCCTCGCTGCCGTGTACCACCAGCGGAGTGAGCCCGAAAATCGACAGGTGGATGCAGCTTGCCGCATTCATTGCGCCGGCGTACGCGACCTCGCGCATCAGCAGCGCGCTCTCCGTGATCCCCAGCCCACTGCCGCCATATTCTTCGGGAATGGCGATACCCAGGTAACCGGCGGCGGCGATCGCTTGATAGAACTCGCCGGGAAATTCCCCGCGCGCATCCTTGTCGCGCCAGTACTCGTCTGGAAAGCGTTGACATAATGTGCGCACTCCCTCAACGATTTCGTGCTGGGCCTCGGTCAATTCGAAATCCATGCGGCTTCTCCGGCGGATTGAGTGAAAGACGCCCAGACGTTAGCCTGAACGCTCCGCTCTATTATTACGCAGGTGCTCAAGCTCTTTCCAAGTCTCGCGCACGAATGAATGCGGCCGCGGCGATAGTGATCCTGGTGG
>JBOHWM010000548.1:0-1801 GCA_050736555.1 Binataceae bacterium (SeqCode) | reverse complement strand
GCCATTGAGAGCGCCTCTTATGATTCGGAATAGACATATTTGCCAAGTTCATCGAGCTTGGGTTCAGGACTTTCTTCGGCGAATTTGACGGCGTCATCGATTACCGCGGCCACCTCCTGCTCAATCGCCTTGAGCTCGCTTTCATCAGCACGCCCATCACGCGTCAATTTGCGCATCAGGTTTTTGATAGGGTCGCGCTCCTGCCAGATGCGCTCTTCGCGCTTGGAGCGGTATTCCACCGGGTCGGACATCGAATGACCACGGAAGCGGTACGTCACCGCTTCGATCAACGACGGGCCTTCACCCTCGCGGGCACGCGCCGCCGCTTCGGTCACCGCTCTGTAAACGTCCAGTACGTCCATGCCGTCAACCCGCACCCCCGGCATCTTGTAAGGCTCGGCGAAGCGATACAACTCCTCCTGGCAGATGGCGTTTTGCACCAGCGTGCCCATGCCATAGAAGTTATTTTCACACATGAAGAACACTGGCAGCTTCCATAGCGAAGCCATGTTGAGGCTTTCGTGAAAAGCCCCTTGCGGCAGCGCCCCATCGCCAAAAAAGCAGCACACCACTTCCGGTTCCTGTTTATAGACGATCGAAAGACCCAATCCAGTCGCCAAGGGCAGGCCGCCGCCGACAATCGCGTATCCGCCCATAAAGCGCAGGTTCGGATCGAACAGATGCATTGAGCCGCCATGACCGCGCGAAATACCGGTAGCCTTGCCGAACAACTCGGCCATCACTACTCGCGGTGAAGCACCCTTGGTCAGGCAATGACCATGCTCCCGATAAGTGGAAACGACGTAATCCTTGTCGTAGATCGCCGAAATAGCGCCGACCGCAACCGCTTCTTCACCGGCGTAAAGATGGCAGAAGCCGGTAATTTTACCGCGGCTGTACATCTCAGCGACTTTTTCCTCAAAGTGCCGAATCAGCACCATCCGCCGGTAAAGGTCCATGAGCTGGCTGTCGGTCAAAGTCAGTAGCGCGCGTTCGGCAATATGTTTCTCGCGTTCAAGGGCCATTTATAACCCCCCAGGGCGCTTAAGCACCCATCAATTTTTTACACTAACGCAAACGACGCCACGGCGTAAGGCGAGGTTCCAATCGGAGAGAAATACTTACGTCTATCAAATAAGCGGATACTATTTTGACATTTTGCGGCGCGCTAGCTGTCTTTCAATTTAATCCTTATTCAAGGCTAAGTCAGCGGCGCGCCCGCCCGCGACTTGACTGATTCCATCACTCGAAGACAAACAGCTTGCGCTGCGCGGCGTCCCATACAGGGGCAAAGGATCGGCGATGAATTGGCGAGAGACCAAGCCGGTCAAGCGCGGCGAAATGCTCGGCCGTGCAATAGCCCTTATGCTGGGCGAAGCCGTAACCAGGAAAACGGGCATCCAAATCAACCATCATGCGATCGCGCGTCACCTTGGCCACGATGGAAGCGGCGGCGATGCAGAAGCTCTTGCGATCACCACCGACGATGTGCGTCTGCGGAAATTTGAGTCCCGGAATCTGGCGCCCGTCAACCAGCACGTGATCAGGCCGCGTGGTGAGCGCGAGTAGCGCGCGCTCACTGGCCACCATCGCGGCCCAGTAAATATTGAGTTGATCAACCTCGGCGGGGCTCGCCACACCGACTCCCACCGTCAGCGCGCGTTCATGAATACGGCCGTACAAAAGCTCGCGCTGAACCGGCTGCAGTTGCTTTGAGTCATGCACGCCCTTAACGAACACTTCCGGCGGGAAAATCACCGCGGCTGCGACCACCGGACCCGCCATCGGGCCGACTCCCACC
>JBOHWM010000547.1:0-3620 GCA_050736555.1 Binataceae bacterium (SeqCode) | reverse complement strand
GATCGCACGCCGTGCGATCGAGGACGAAAATGTTCGGATTCCCGACAGGACGGAGTTCTTGGGAGAATCGAGGCAGCAGGCTGCGAAGTGGATTGAAGACGCAAGGCAGACGGTGGACGACCTGATGGTGGTCGGTTTATGGGCATGGTTCGAGCGCTACCTGATAGAATTTATCCAATCTAGAACCTCCGCGATCGCGTCATCCATTCCACAATCGTTCGGCAGCCAGCTGCGCAACAAAATGAGGGAGGAAATCGAGCATTGGCGACTTGACGATATTCTGAACCTATTTAAGACCCTTATTGACGCTTCGCAGATCGGAATCGCGAAGCAGATAAAGGATTACCGAGACTGGATAGCTCATCGTAATCCTAACCGCCCACCACCCGCGCAGACAGAACCGACCAGTGTGTATGCCCTTTTGTCAGCCATGATTAAGGCGGTGGGAGATGTATCTATCACTACGCGGGCGCCTGAGTCTAAGTGAGATAGGCGACGGAATTGTTTACCGCCGCGAGCTGATTCCCACGACTAGTCTTTTCGAGTCTGGCAGCAGCTAAAGATTCGAACGAGGGCTTTTCTTTCTTCAACCTCTATTTCTCTCGTAACTTTTCGCGTCGGCGCGACAAAAGCCTAACCGATATTGGTGGGCTCGGGATAGGGTGGGTTCTTTGTCCAGGCCGTGCCGGCTCAAATTGGACGCCGAATCATTCGTCGCCAGCCCCCATACGGGAGGAGCGGGAAAGCATGAGGGGCTTCAATTCGCGGCGAATGCCGACGAACCATTGGTGCAGGCTAAACGGGGGAAAGATCGAACTGGGAAAGGTGCTGATCGCTGCTGGATTCGCACTAATGTTGATTCCCGCATTGCCAAATCTGACGCGCGCCGAGATGATGTCGGAGCCGTTCGTGCCCGCGCAAGGATCGGCCAGTCCCGCCAACGGCGACCTCAATCCTTACGGACTCGCGATCGTGCCCGCTGGTTTCCCCGGCAAAACTCTACAAGCCGGACAATTGCTGGTATCCAATTTCAACAACGGCGCCGCCGGCGGCAATATTCAGGGCCAGGGCACCACCATAGTCACAATAGATCCCAATACCGGCCGGCAACTTGGGGTGTTCTTCCAGGGAACGATGCCGATCGGTTTCACTAACGCGCTGGGAATAGTGCCCGAAGGCTTCGTCTTTGCGGGTTCGGTTTTCACGACGGGTTCTGGTACCAACGTCTCTCCCGCGCAAAACGGAGGCCTGCTGGTGCTGGACAGCAACGGCAACCTGGTCAAGACCGTCATGACCGGGGTTAACGGTCCATGGGGATTGGCCATTAATCAACGACGTGGGAGCGCGCAAGTTTTTGTCTCCAACGTGCTCGACGGGACCGTGACTCGGCTTGAAGTGTCTTTCGAGCACGGCTTCAGTATCGCCGATGCGCCGATTACAATCGGATCCGGTTACAGTTTCGGTCCGGATAGCGCTGGGCTTGTGGTTGGGCCAGCCGGCCTAGCCTTCGATAGCCGGCACGATATTCTGTACGTTGCTTCCGAGGGTGATAACGAAATTTTCGCGATTCCCCACGCCAGCACGGCGGACACGTCTTCGGGACAGGGTATGCTGGTATTTTCCGACAGTACTCATTTGCATGGGCCGCTGGGACTGATGATCGCTCCGAATGGCGATCTCGTGACCGCGAATGCGGACCCGGCGGCGCACGTCGATCCGGCGCAGCCGAGCGAACTGGTCGAATTCACGACTCAGGGACGCTTTGTCAGGCAATTCTCGATTGATCCGAATAACGGCAGCGCCTTCGCGATTCTGAACGTGAGTAGCGAACGCGTTAATCAGTTCGCTTATGTGGATGATTTTTCTTCCATTGTGAATATACTCAGACTGTCGAATAGATAGTTCACTCCTAAAGGCCGCTGATTTTTGAACAAACGGGCGGTTCGTACCGGATCAAGCGCGAGCCGCCTGCTTGCTCCAGGACTGAAGATGGTACAAATGACTGAAGAAGCCGCCGCGTGACAGCAGCTCGTCAAAATCGCCCTGTTCAGTGATCACGCCCTCGCGCAGAACCAGGATGCGATCGGCGTTCCGGATCGTCGCCAGCCGATGCGCGATAACCAGCGTGGTACGTCCGCGCATCGCGTCGCGCACGGCGGCCAGCACCATTGATTCGGTTTCGGCATCGAGCGCGCTGGTTGGCTCGTCCATGATCAGAATCGGCGCGTTCTTGAGTAAGGCGCGGGCGATGGTGACGCGCTGAGCTTCTCCCTCCGAGAGGCTGTGGCCGCCTTGGCCGACGATCTCGTCGAGGCCGCCCGGCAACCCGGCGACAACCTGGTCAAGCCGCGCCATGCGAACCGCGGTGGCAATCTCGGTCTCGTTCGCGGCGGGCCGGCCCAACACGATATTCGTGCGCAAGGTGCCCGCGAGCACCAGCGGGGGCTGCAGCACGATCGCGATATTGCGGCGCACCGAATTCAGTGTCAGTTCGCGTGTATCGTGGCCGTCGATTCGAATCGTGCCCTCATCGGGTTCATAGAAACGTGCGAGCAGGCTGGCCAACGTGGTCTTGCCGGCGCCACTTGGACCGACAATCGCCACGATTTCACCTGGTCGGACGCTGAAGCTGATGTTCCTCAGTACCGGCCGGCCGCTTTCGTATGCGAAGGCCACGTTATCAAAGTCGATTTGTCCGCGCGCGCTCACTAACACTCGCGCGCCCGGCCGGTCTCGAATTTCAGGTTCGAGCTCGAGCAGTTCAAGGCATCGGCGCAGTCCCGCCTTGGCCCCTTCAATTTGGCCATAGGTCTGGAACATCTGGTTGATCGGCGCATAGAGCGAGGCCAGATAGGTGACGAATACCACCAGGTCGCCGATGGTCAGCTTGCCGCTCATCACGTGCCGCGCGCCCACGTAAATCACGGCGGCGGTGCCGAACGCGATCATGACACTGATGCCGCCAGTGTAGATCGTTTGGAAGGTGTAGAGCTTGAGGGTTTCACCGAGGCTCTCGCCGCTCGACTGCACAAACTCGCGGTAGGATTCGGGCTCGCGCGTGAACGCCTGCACGACGTGAATCGCGGCAAGCGCCTGATGGGCGACGGTGTAAAGCCGGCTTTCCTTGACGCGCGCCCGGCTGGCGAGCCGATCGATGCGGCCGCTGACGGAAGCGATCAGGATGAACAGGGCCGGTACAACCGCGAGCGCGATTATCGTCAGCGTCGCGTCCATCCGGATCATGACGACAAACATCCCAATCAGCAGCAGGCTTGATGACAGAACGGGAAACAGCCCGTTCATCGCGATGGTCTGCAGAGAGAAACTGTCGTACGCGATTCGCACCATCAAATCGCCGACCTCGCGCCGGCGATGGAACGACAGCGAGAGGCGCTGCAGATGCTCGAACATGCGCGCGCGCAGTTCGTTGACCATGCGTTGGCCGATCGAAATCGTGATGTAGTTGCTGGTTATGTTGAACATGGCGAGCGCCGTGTAAAGCACGACCAGCGCGACACACGCCGCGACCAGCAGCGTTACGGGAGACTTCGGAAGCCAAGCGCTCTTGAGCGGCACGCCACGCAGTACGTTGTCGATCACGATCTTGAGCGGCCATGGCT
>JBOHWM010000546.1:0-3092 GCA_050736555.1 Binataceae bacterium (SeqCode) | reverse complement strand
GCGCACGCGCGCCTGGCCAGCGTTTTTCGTGAAGCGGAAAAGGCCGGTTTGACCTTGACCAGCGACTCAGCCGTCACGCTCGAATTGCTTTCAGAAGAAGAACTCGGTCTGATCAAGCGGGTTGTGGGCTTGCCGCGGATCGTGGCGGCGGCGGTGGATAATCTCGAACCACATCGGCTGCCGTTTTATCTGCTCGAGATAGCGGGCGATTTCCATCGCTACTATAACAAACCGGTCAATCGTATAATCGACCCGGAGCGTCGCGAGTTGAGCATGGCGCGCCTGTTTCTCGCCGGGGCGCTTAAGCATGGTATCGCCGGAGGTCTCGCATTGCTGGGAGTGAGTGCCCCGGAGCGCATGTGAGGAAATTGGGGTATGCGGTTTGACATCAAATCGGGCGGCATAATCGCAATCCTGGTGGGGGTGGCGGCACTCTCGGGCGCGGTTTTCGTGCTCGGCCTGTTGGCGGGTTACGACGTCGGTCGCGAGAGCCAATTGAATAGTTCGCAAATGGCGGAAACCTATTCGGTGGCACCGGCTCCCGCCGCGGCCGCCTCACCCGCACAAACAGCGGCGGTGGCTAATCCCGCCGCACCACGGATTGAAACCGTATCACGCGAGGCTGGCGCAAACGTGCCTGTGCCCTCGCCCGCGGCTCCCCTGCGTCCGGCTGCTGCGACGGCACCAGCCGTGGCGCACGAACGTACCGCCTCGGCACAACACCCTCCAGCCGCCGGATATGGCGTGGCGTCAGTGGACCATGGCCGGGCCGCTGGCGAAAGGGTTGACAATGACAGTGCGGGTCCGCGCGAGCGGTCCATGCCACCGCCTCAGCGCACCGCGTCGGTACAAGCCGCGCCCACGCCGGTCCGCGAGCGTCATCGCAAGCCCTACAACATTCAAATCGAGGCCGCGATGGATATAAACGGCGCTGACGCGATGATGCAGCGCTTGCAGCGGCTGGGCTATGCGCCGCATCTGACGACCACCGATATCGACGGCCACACGTGGTTCAAGGTCGAGGTCGGCCCCTACGCGACCCAGCGTGAGGCTGAAGAAGCGCAAGGGCAGTTGCGCGAGAAATACGACGAGGCCTATGCGCCGCACAGTCCGCGTCGCGCCGACGACAGCGGCTCGAACGGCAATTCCGAATAGCGAGGATTCGGATCCGCGCAGGTTGACAAGGACGGGCGCGCTGGGTAATTGATACCCTTGATGATGAACTGCATGCTCCGGAAGGCTTGGGCGA
Organism: Binataceae bacterium (SeqCode); assembly: GCA_050736555.1. Lineage (GTDB taxonomy): Bacteria > Desulfobacterota > Binatia > Binatales > Binataceae > JBOHWJ01. The sequence goes on along the minus strand of JBOHWM010000546.1, from coordinate 1,843 downwards.
ATTGGCGGTGGCACCGCCCGATACTCGCCTGCGCGCCGGTTTTGTAGTTCTGGGACGAGAAACCGATTTTTCAAGGGCCGCGGGCGATAATCCCGCGGCCCTTTTGCTTTTCGGGCGAAGGCTGGCGGGAGAGACAGGTGGATCAAATCGGTGATTTGCGAAGGTGAGTTCAAGACCAAGCCGACAGCCGTGGTAACGCCTGGAGGACTGGATTCATGCTGGTGCCAGATGAAAAGAAATTCGAAGAGTTGGCTACGAAATTCAACCTTATTCCGGTGTTTCGAGAAATCGCGGCCGACCTCGAAACCCCGGTTTCCGCCTATCTGAAAATGGCACGCGGAGATTATTCGTTTTTGCTCGAGAGCGTGCAGGGCGGCGAGAAATGGGGGCGCTACACTTTTTTAGGCACGGAACCAGCCCTGGTGATGCGGGCGCGCGGCGAACGTATGGAGTTGATTCGGCCGGGTCGCGCGGTCGAGGTGCGCAACACCGCAAATCCCTTCGACGAACTGCGGTGTGAGCTCAAACGCTTTAACGCTCCGGACATGGATGAACTGCCACGTTTTTACGGTGGGGCAGTGGGCTTCCTCGCCTACGATATCGTGCGTTGCTTCGAACCGCGCATCCCGGCGCGTGCGCATGACGATCTCGGCACCCCTGACCTCTACCTGATGCTGACCGGCACGGTGCTGGTCTTTGACAATGTGCGCCAAAGCTTGAAGATCGTCGCCAGCGTGGCACTCGAAGATTTTTCGTCGGTACATAACGCGTATACCGCCGCCGAGGCGCGTATCGATGAGATAATTGAGCGATTGCACGCGCCCGTGGTGCCGCCCTGCATGGAGGCGGCTCCAGCGGCGGAATTGCGCGTCAGCTCCAACCAGACCCGCGAGGGTTACATGGCGATGGTTGAGACGGCCAAGGAATATATCGGCGCCGGAGACATCATTCAGGTGGTGCCGTCACAACGGTTCGAAACCCCGCTGACGTCCCATCCATTCAATCTATATCGCAGTCTGCGCACGATTAATCCGTCACCCTACATGTATTATCTGAGACTTGGCGATCACACCCTGGTCGGTGCCTCGCCGGAGACGATGGTGCGTGTTGAGGGGCGTCAGATCACACTGCGGCCGATCGCGGGCACGCGGCGGCGCGGCGCGGACGAGGCCGAAGACCTGCGGCTCGAACGTGAACTGCTGGCCGATCCCAAAGAACGCGCCGAGCATGTGATGCTGGTCGATCTTGGCCGCAATGACGTTGGCCGCGTCGCAAAGATAGGTTCGGTGGAAGTGACTGAACTGATGGGTATCGAGCGCTATTCGCATGTGATGCATATCGTTTCGAACGTAGTTGGTGAATTGCGCGATGACTGCGACGCCTTCGACGCGTTTCGCGCCACTTTTCCCCAAGGAACGGTGTCTGGTGCGCCGAAGATTCGCGCGATGGAAATAATCGACGAGCTCGAGCCGGTGCGGCGGGGCGTCTACGCGGGTGCGGTTGGCTATTTCAGTTACAATGGCAACACCGACACCGCGATCGCGCTGCGTACGCTGCTGGTAAAGGGTGATCGCGTCTATATCCAGGCTGGTGGCGGCGTCGTGGCCGACTCGGACCCAGCGGCCGAATTCGAGGAATCTATAAATAAATCGCGTGCGATGGTGCGTGCGCTCGCTGGCGCCCGCGAATTCGAGCTGGCGGCGCGCATTCACTAGGCGGAGCAAAGCGAACAGGCGAGTCCGCGAGCTGCGTTAAAGGATAAGGATAAGGTAACGACCATGCGCAGGCTCCTGATGATCGACAATTACGATTCGTTCACTTACAACCTCGTGCAGTATTTCGG
>JBOHWM010000545.1:0-5464 GCA_050736555.1 Binataceae bacterium (SeqCode) | reverse complement strand
CGTCCGCATAGAGCATGCGGCACGCCGCCACCCGCGGATAGACTCCGATCAGGATAATTGGCGAGAGGATCAGCGCCGCCAACATATTGTTAAAAATAATAACATTGCCGAGCAGCGTGAACGGCCGCAGCGCCAGCAGATTATCACCCCAGCCGACAATATCGGCGCACAGCACGCTGGCCATCAGGCATACGGTCACGTACTTGATGATGCTAAGCGGTGATCGGCTCACTGGGCTGCGGCCATCGGCGAGAATCTTCCATGCTTTATATGGAATATAGCCGTAGGCGAGATTGGCGACGAAGCCGAAAATATCGCCGGGTCCCACGCCGCCAAAGAAATCGCCAATCATGTTGCCGATGGCCGAGCCCCACGCCGCGGCCGGTCCGAACAGGAATGAACAGACCACCGGAATCGCGTTGGCCGGACGCACTTCCGTCACACCGGGAATCAATGGCACCACTTTGAAGGGCACCAGGACCGCGCCATAGAGCGCGGCTGAGATGGCACACAACACCACCATCCGGGTATTGCGCCACATCAGAAGTAACTCGTGTGCCGGAGCGTACTCCACAACCCGAGCCGGCCCCGCGGTTTCGGCAGGCGTTGGGGTTAATTCATACGCGTCGTTCATACCTTCGCTGACGAATATGCCATCACTGATCAGTGAATCAAGACGGATCACGCTAACCAATGCGCCTTACGCGGCTCTGTTGATAGGCGCGGCGGTCGCGAGCAACAATATGCGTCGTTATTCACTAGCCGTCGAGGTACACGCGCCATGCCGATTTATGAGTACGAGTGCGAGCAATGCCATCGCCGCACCAGCGTGCTGACGTTGCGCGTCAGCGAACAAGCCGAGGCTATCTGCCAGCATTGTGGCGCCAGCGCGATGCGCCGCCTGATGTAGCGTTTTGTGACGCCGCGCAGCGAAGAGGCGCGCATGGACGCACTCGCCGATCCCTCCAACTTCGGCGATCTGGACGAAAACGATCCGAAGAGTGTCGCACGCGTGATGCGTCGGATGGGCAAGGAAATGGGCGACGAGTTCGCCGGCCCGGAATTCGAGGAGGCAGTCGCCGAGGCCGAACAGGAAGGCGATCTCGATGGTGGCGGCGAACCGGACGATGGCGATTTGTAATGACCTCTCCTTTCCGGTTGCACCCGGCCACTGCGCGGGTTTAAAGACGTGATCCACGAACACATCCGCAAATTTCCGTAAGGGGTATGACAATGCCAGGACGTGTTGAAGGAAAAATCGCTTTGGTTACCGGTGGTGGCTCGGGGATCGGCCGCGCCACCTCGCTAGTATTCGCCCGTGAAGGGGCCACCGTAATGATTGCCGATTATAATCCCGAAGGCGCCGAACGTACGGTCAAAATGATCAAGGACGCCGGCGGCAAGGCGGCCTGCCTGAATATCGACGTGTCGGTCGCCCGCCAAGTCGAAACGATGGTGGCCAAAACCGTCGAAGCCTTCGGCCGTATCGATTGCGCCTTCAACAATGCGGGAATTGAAGGTAAAACCGCCGACACGGTCGAATGCACCGAGGAGATCTTTGACCGCACTATCGCGATCAATCTCAAGGGCGTCTGGCTGTGCATGAAGTACGAGATCCCGCAAATGCTTAAACAAGGCGGGGGCGCCATCGTCAATACCGCGTCGGTGGCTGGCTTGGTCGGCTTCGAAGGCCTGCCCGCCTACAACGCTTCCAAGGGCGGTGTGGTCCAACTGACGCGCACCGCCGCGCTAGAATTCGCCAAAAAGAACATCCGCGTCAACTGCGTATGCCCCGGCGTTATCAATACCCCGATGGTGGCGCGGCTGATCGACACCAGCCCTTACACCGAGCAGGCCTTGAGCGAAGGCGAACCGGTCGGCCGGATGGGCAAGCCCGAGGAAATCGCCGAGGCCGTAGTATGGTTGAGTTCCGATGCCGCTTCCTTTGTAACCGGCCATCCGATGGCGGTGGATGGGGCCTGGGTCGCGCGCTAAGCGACGGCTTCGATCATGCGAACGGCTGCCTCGCGGTCGCAACTGTGTGGCCGCGAGGCAGCGCCTGAAGGTGCCGTCAACGCATGATCGGAAGTTGGGCCCTGCTGGAAAGCGTCAGCGCACCGGTGGGTAAAAACGGCGCCAGCGGCCCGAAGACGTAGTTCACCTGAATTGTAACCGTACTGCCCGGATTGTTATCGGGCGTCCACGCCGTGGTGGCGCAAAGATCGGTGACCGCTGTGGCTGGACATTGAGAAGTTGCGCTGAGGCCATTACTCAGATTCATCACCAGGTTCTGTATATCAGACGTGCCGGCCGGATTTGGGCTGCTCGAGCCGTTAAGCGCGGCAAAACGAATCGCGTCGCGCGCCGCGTAACAGACGAAATTATACGCATAGAGCGCACGCGACAAATCGATCGTCCCAAACACCAAAATCAGGAAAACCACGGCGACCATTGCGAATTCGGCACTGCTCTGAGCCCCCGTATGCGCGCGGGCAACACGCAACCGCCGCCACCCGTTCAGTTTCGTCGCTCCATAAGCGCGATCCATCGGTTCGAATCAATCAGTGGAAAGCTTATTGCACGCGCATGGTCGCGGAACCCTTGAGCGTGAACTGCGCGGGCAATCCTGGATAATCGAACATCGGCACATAGTTCGCCTGAGTGTTGACCTGGACGAAAATCGCGGGCACACCGGCCGAGCAAGAGCCGTCAGTACAACTCACCCTGGTGCCATCCTGGCACTGGCAGAAATTGGTCGCATTGGCGCTGAACCCGGCGGAGGAGCCCCACCAGGTGCTGCCATCGATATTGAACGCGTCGTTAATCGCGGCTTGTCTCATTCCGCTGAAATCCCCGTCAGTGGTGAAGTTCTCGGCGCCATACTGAGCGCCAGCTCGGGCCGCGTCGTCCAACGTTATCGCCAGGTAACCCAGCCGTCCCATCTCGACGGCAACCAGCAAGGCGAACACCATCACCGGTACGATCAGCGCCAACTCGGCCGCCGCTTGGCCCCGAGCGTAGCGCCGCAATCTTACTCGCCGCTCCACGCGGCTAATTGACCGCACATGCAAGTTTATTCCGACAGCACCGCGCCCTTAATCGGCGAGCCGTTGGCGAGGGATGAATAGTCACTGTTGAGCGTTGCGCCACCAGTAAAGTTCAGAGTGTCAGCGACAATGATCGTGTACGCGGCATTCGAGCCGCCGCTGTAATTCAACTGAGTGGTGCTGAAATAAAGCGCGCCAGCCAGATTCATGTTGGTACCACCGCTAAAATTGCTGGCCGCACCGGAACTTACATTGCGGTCCTGAAAGAACAGTATCCCCGCCAATGGCCCATTCGTCGGCGCGCTCAAATTCGCAACGGTCCCGCCAGTAAAGGTGATTGGACCGTAGCCGCTGCTCGCGCCGCCATAGCCCGCCGCGGCCCCGGTGGTATCGTAAAATGTCACCCCAGATCCGTTAAAGGTGCCGCCTGTCTCCACGGATAAGCCGCCGCCCGCGAGGATGTAAGTTCCGGGGTTCAAGGTGATCGTCGTACCGTTACTCGCCTTGATCCCGCCGCAATACGTGCCGGGACTGATCGTGTAATTGCCGCTGTAGGGCGGCGTCTGACTGGCTAGATAGGCATTGAGATTTTGCGTGCCGGTGTATGTGCAACCACCCACGGTTGGCGCGATGACGGCGGCCAACGGATCCGGCACAGGCACTATTCCATTCTTTGGCGTTAGTGTTTGTCCGGTCAGATTCACGATCGTGCCGCCGCCACTGGTTTGCGCCTGGCCCGCGACACCAGCCGCACTGGTGTGCAACACTGAGCCACCCGTCACGTCCAAGGCGTCGGTGTTGCTCGAATCGACAACCGTCCCGCAACTCGCGGCAACGCTGACACCGCCACTCAGCGACATCGCCTTTTGCGCTGTATGGTCCAGCACGTAGACACAGCCGGGAGCGTTTTCCGAGTAGGCCACCGCGCGGGCGCCGACCTTCACGCGCGCAATGCCGAGAAGATTCAGAAAAAACGTATTCTGCGGCTGTGAGAGAATCGTCTCGACGTAATCGCTATTGCCCGAGTCCGGTCCCGATTGCGGGGGATAATTGACGGTCAAAACCACGCCGTCGTTGCCATTGGTGAAACCGTTGAGAGTGGCATCCTCGTCAGCCGCCACCACCACCGCCGACGAACCACCCTGGATCATTGCCGCGCCGGCCAATGCAGCGGCGTCCGCCGCGGTCTGCATGCGGCGCTTGACGTGCCACATGTAGCCGACGTCAATCGCCATCGCCATCATCGCCATCATCACGCCGAGACCGAGCACCGTCAGTACCATCACTTGGCCACGCTGATGGCGGCGGCCGGCTCCACGGCAGGCGCGTGCTATCGGCGCGAGCGTTTGCGAAAGAGGCCAGCGATAATGTGCGATTTTGGGCATCGATCCCGATGCTCATCAGGCACTTATCATGCCAGCGGCGATGTCCCGGAATCGGCGCGCGAGTGGCACCGACAATTCGAATTGCCTACGCCGATGACCCGCCGATCAAGCGCCAAGCTTCATTCCAAAATCGGGCAGTCTCAACCAATGTCGCAATACGAGCCATTAGCGTACCGCCGTCGCTCCACTCGAGCTTTTCACGCGGATGGTTGACAAAGCCTTCACCGAGGCATAGTTAACCAATTAGTTATTTAACCATGTGGTTCATCACCAATGTCGACTGATCAGCTCAGCACCACCTTCGCCGCGCTTGCCGATTCCACCCGCCGCGCGATTCTCGCACGTCTCATCCTGGGCGAAACCACCGTGACCGAACTCGCGCAGCCTTTTGAAATGAGCTTGCCCGCGATTTCGAAACATCTGAAGGTGCTGAAGCGTGCGGGACTGATCGCGCGTGGCCGCGAGGCGCAATGGCGTCCCTGCCGGCTGGAAGCCGGTCCGCTCAAGGATGCGGCCGCCTGGCTGGAGCAGTATCGGCGCTTTTGGGAGGAAAGCCTCGATCGTCTGGATGATTATCTGCGCGAAATTCAGCAAGTCAGCGGGGGCCGGCCGCAAACCAGCCGGGCAGGCCAGCCGTCGAATGGCAAAAAACAAAAGGAGAAGAGGAAACATGGCACCAGAAAGTAATCTCGCGGAACAACCGTCGGAGTTGGAGCTCGTCATCACGCGCATCTTCGACGCGCCGCGCAGCCTCGTCTTCAAGGCCTGGACCGCGCCGGAGCATCTGGTCCGATGGTGGGGTCCGCGCGGTTTCACCCTGCCCTCATGCGAAATCGATCCGCGTCCGGGTGGCACTTACCTCTTTCATATGCGCGGACCCGAAGGCGATGACCATTGGTCGCGTGGTTTTTTTCGCGAACTCGTGGAACCCGAGCGGCTCGTTATGGAAGGCGCATGGGTTGACGCGCAGGGCAAACCGAAAGGGCCCGAAACGCTAGTCACGGTTACATTCGAGGAGCATGACGGCAAAAC
>JBOHWM010000544.1:0-13096 GCA_050736555.1 Binataceae bacterium (SeqCode) | reverse complement strand
CATCAAGACCTCTTCGGCGGAACCGGTCTTCTTTCACCATTTTGTCAAATCTCTCGTCGAAGCGGATGCGCGTCTTGGCGAGCGTATCGCGGTGTTCAATTGGCCGCGTACGCGCACCGGTCTAACCGCGGTTTTGCGGCAACACTGCGACGTGATGGCATGGTTCGGTGAGGACGAAACGGTCGCCAACGGGGCGACAGCGACGCCGCATCTCACTGTGGGATTCGGCGACCGGGTGAGCGTGGCCATCATCACGGGTGAGGCGATGACCGCGTGCGGCACTGAGTTGGCGGACGCGGTAGCGCGCGACGTGAGCCTTTACGAGCAGCGCGGATGCCTCTCGCCTCATCATGTATTCGTGGGCGCGGACCAGTCCGGGCGCGCGCGTGCGTTTGCCGCTATGATCGTCGCCGCGCTTGAACGACTCGCGATTCACTTCCCGTCGCCGGCTGCGCTTGGACTCGAAGATGCGGCCGCCCTCCGCCGTACGCATGAACTCGCACGTTGGCGCCAGCTTGGCGCTCAGAACGTCGAGCTATGGGAAGGGCCGCGCTTGACCTGGGGTGTGATTTACGATCCCGCCGCATCGTTTTCAGTTTCACCGGGTTATCGAACCGTTTCAGTGAGTCAGTTCGTTGACGTGGCTGACCTCGACCAGCGGTTGTCTTCGGTAGCTGATAAGCTTGAGGCTATCGCGCTCAGTGATCCGGCGGGCCGCTTGACTGGCATGATAGAGACATTGCGCACCCGCGGGGCCTCTTACGTCTGCGTGCCAGGCATGATGCAGTCGCCACCGTTGGACTGGCCGCATGGTGGTGGCGCGTTCATCAAGCGGTTGGAAGGAAACGACGCGAAGTTATGAATAATCGCGAGTTGTTCCGCCGCCACCTGGCGCAAACCTCCGGCGCGCCAATCGGGCTTGAAATCGAGCGCGCCGCCGGTTCCTGGCTCTATTGCATCGACGGTCGGCGCTATCTCGATTTCATCGCCGGCATCGGCGTGGCCGCGCTTGGCCACGGACATCCGGCGGTGACGGCCGCGATTGAGCGGCAGGTACGGCGTCATCTGCACGTGATGGTATACGGCGAGTACGTCATCGAGGCGCAGGTGAAGCTGGCGGCGAAGCTGGCACAAGTACTGCCGCGGGAATTGACACAGGTATATTTCACCAGCAGCGGTGCGGAGGCCATCGAAGGCGCGCTCAAGACCGCGCGCAAGTATAGCGGACGTGAAGGGTTTGTTGCCTTCGAGGGCGCCTATCATGGCGACACCATGGGAGCCTTGGCATTAGCCGGCAACGAATCTTTTCGGGCACCATTCGGGCGTTTGCCCGGACCGGTGCGGCATTTGCCCTATGGCGACACCGCCGCGCTGGCGGCTATCGACACGAGCGTCGCCGCAGTCGTGATCGAACCCGTACAAGCGGAAGGCGGCGTGCGCACCGCGCCGCTGGAATTCATCCGTGAGCTGCGCGCCACCTGCACTCGTAATGGCGCGTTGCTCATCTTTGACGAGGTGTTGACCGGCTTGGGCCGCACCGGCAAACTTTTCGCGCTTGAGCATTTTGGCGTGGTGCCCGATCTGATCGTGTTGGCAAAGGCATTAGGTGGCGGGATGCCACTTGGAGCTTTCTGTGCTCCCGCTGAAATTCTTGCCACTTTGCAGGACCCACCGCTCGGTCATATAACCACCTTCGGCGGACATCCGCTCTCGTGTGCGGCGGGACTCGCTGTGCTCGAAACGATCGTTGGTGAGTGTTTATGGGAACGCGCCGAAAAGCTTGGCGAGACCCTTCGACGCGAATTGTCACTGATGCGTGGTGCGGAGATTGTGGATGTGCGCGGGCTTGGACTGCTGGCCGGGCTGGAATTTAAAGACGCGGCCTGGGCGCGCCGTTTCGTAGCTGAGACGATCGCGCGTGGCGTGATTATCAACTGGACGCTCAATGCCGAGGGTGTTGTGAGATTGGCGCCGCCACTTACCATCAGCCCCGGCGAACTCGAGTTCGCATTGACCGCCATGCGCGAGGCGCTTGCAGTGGTGCGGGCGCAGGAGCATGGTCGCGGTTAGGGGTTGACGTTTGGGGGCTTTCGCAACCACGGGCGACAGTGGAGAAACCGTTGCACGGCCGGTGATCGCTCCGGCGCGTCGCGATAGTTTCAGCGCACGGCGGCTGGTGATCGACTTCGACGATAACTTCGAAGCGATCGATATCCTAAAAAAGTCCGGCCCGGTCGGAATCTTCTTCCTGCTCGCGTATATCCTGGTTGATGCACGAGCGGCTGCGCGCAGTGGACGGCCGCTGTTGGTAACGCCGTATCACTGGATGGCGCTCGCGATCGTGCTGCTCTTCTTCGGCCTTACCTGGCTGCCCGCTTTCCGGCGCCATTGGCGGCTGTGGTCGTTGTTGTGCTGCATCGCGATGATGCTGCTGATCGTGCGTATCAGCGCGATTACGCACGATTCGATGACGCGCTACATCACGATTTTCCTGTGCCCGTTCGCCACCGCGGCCTTCGTGATTTGGGGATGGCGCTGGCAACTTTCACTGATTGTCGCCTGCTTTATCGTTTACGTCGGGGCGCAAGTCTTCGTGCCGATTGGCCCGCGCTTCCAGAGTCACGCCTTGCTGGGCCTGGTTGCCGCGCTCGCCTTGTCACAATTCACGGCGGTTTTTTTGGATCGGTATCGGCGGCGACTGCGTGCGCAACTGGTCCAATTGGCCGACGCCGCGACCTTCCGCGAAGCTCAGATCGCGACTATGACCCACGATATTCGCAATCCGCTGGCTACGTTGGTGGGACTGGTGACGTTACTGGTCGAGGACCATATCAGCGACAAGGAACGTAGCAATCTGCTGTCCCGGGTATGGTCAACCACGACGTCGATGGACCTGCTGGTCAAGAACGTGCTCGATCTCTATTTGCTTGACGAGCGCCGTTTGCGTCCGAATTGGCGGATGGTCGATACCAACGCGGTGGTGGCTGAAACCGCCGATCGGTGTGCGATGGAAGCGCGGCTGAAAAATATCAAGCTCAAGCTTGAGTTGGGCGCGGTGCCGCGTGCCAACCTCGACCCGCTTCATCTCGAACGTATTGCCGCCAACCTGCTTACCAGCGCCGTCCGCCGCACGCCCGCGGGTGAAGTGCGATTGCGCACGCTCCAGCGAGGCAATTGGATTGTGCTCGAACTTAGCGATACCGGCCCGGTGGCGAGCAAGCGCGAAATCGATCAGATTTTCGAACGGCCGAACCTGGCAGTCGACGGGGCGCGTTCGGCCGCGCTGGGACGCTACATCGCTTGCGCACTGGTTCAGGCCGATGGCGGTCACATGCAGGCGCATACGGGCAGTGGCTGGGGCCTTCATCTAATAGTGGAATTGCCGATTTCGCAAGCGGACCCGGTTCAATCATAGTTGCAAAGCCGTGAAGGCGCTCCGCTGACGCTTTGTGAGCGGGTTGAGAATGCGTGCGCATTCAGTTTTGGCGCACATGTTCAGCGGGTATGTCATCGTTGTCGACGGCCTCACGCTTCTCGTGATAAACCGTGAGACGGGCTGGCGCGCGCTTTGGCCGCAGGCCCTTCAGGGAGCGCAAGATGGAAGCCAGGCACACCTCGAAATCCGCGGCAGTCCGCGCCCGTTTGAACCATCCAATCATTGATTCCGATGGCCACCAGGTGGAAGCGCATCCGATTTTCTTCGATTACCTCAAATCGTTGGGCGGTTCCACCATGGCCGAGCGCTTCAAAAGCGCTTTCAACGGCAGCGTCACGGATCCGCGCTGGGGCTCGTTTTCACCGCGCCAACGCCATGAGCTGCGCAGTATCCGTCCGACCTGGCGGGCGATTCCGGCACGCAATACGCGTGATCTGGCAACCGCGATGTTGCCGCGGCTGTTTTACGACCGACTCGACGAGCTGGGGCTCGATTTTTCGGTGGTCTACCCGACCCTGGGCTTGCTCGCGGTCAATATCGAAGACGAAGAGGTGCGCCGGGTGGTGTCGCGTGCACTCAACCGGATGAAGGCGGAAACCTTCGCCGGCCTCGAAGACCGGCTGGCGCCGGTCGCGACCATCCCGATGCATACGCCAGTGGAAGCAATCGAGGAGCTCCAATACGCGGTGCGCGAACTCAAGTTCAAGGCCGTGATGATGGCGAGTTATGTTCAGCGGCCGACGGCGGCGGCGGCCAAAATCTCGCCGGAAGCCGCGCGTTACGCCATGTGGCTCGATACCTTCGGTCTTGACAGCGAGTATGACTATGATCCCGTCTGGGCCAAATGTGCCGAGCTGGGTGTATCGCCAACTTTTCATTCGGTTGGCTACGGTTGGGGCAGCCGCCGCTCGCCAACCAACTATATCCATAATCATTTGGGGAATTTCGCCGCCAGCGCTGACGCCATCTGCCGCGGCTTGCTCATGGGCGGCGTGCCAAAACGCTTTCCCAAGCTTAAATACGCCTTCATGGAAGGCGGCGTGGCATGGGCGCGGGCGCTCTACTGCGATCTGATCTCGCATTGGCACAAACGCAATCGCGATGCGCTTGAGAACTACAATGCCGAACGGATCAATGTGGCGGAGTTCGAAGACCTGTTGCATCGCTATGGCGGAGAGGGAGTGTCCAATCGCGCCGTCGAAATCGTCAAGCTGCAACAGGCATTCATGCGCCGCGGTGAGGATTCCACACTGGCCGACGAATGGGCGCCGAGCGGGATTCGATCCGCTGAAGACATTCGCGACATTTTCACACGGCAGTTCTATTTCGGCTGTGAGGGCGACGATCCGCTTAACGCACTGGCGTTTAATGGCGAGGGATCGCCCTTTGGCGCGCGCCTCTATGCACTTTACGGTTCCGACCTGGGGCATTGGGACGTGCCCGAGATGGCGAAGGCGGCCGAGGAAGCATATGAGTTGGTAGAGGACGGCATCATCGGCGCAAACGACTTGCGAGAAATGGTGTTCACCAACGCGGTCGAGTTCTGGGCCTCCGGCAATTCCGATTTTTTCAAAAATACGGTGATTGAAAGTGCCGTAACGCGGTTGCTGGCGCCGCACTGATAAGGCCTGGTTGTCTGGCGGCCATAAGGCGAATTGCAGTTCCAACCATGCCAACCATGTTCAAGCCGCGCGCGAACGTTCGGATCGGACGTACTTAACCGACCGCGGTGTTTACATCAAGCAGGTGCCGGGCGCGGGATAAAGGGTAATACTCAGTGCGCTACGCCTTCGTAATCGATCAGAACCGGTGCATCGGATGTCACGCATGCACGGTTGCATGCAAGGAAGAGCATAACGTTCCGCTCGGTGTTTTCCGCACCTGGGTCAAGTATATCGAGAAGGGCGAATTTCCAGACACGAGCCGCCATTTCGGGGTGATGCGCTGCAATCATTGCGACGACGCGCCGTGCGTTGAGGTTTGCCCGACCAGTGCCTTGTTTCGGCGTCCCGACGGCATTGTCGATTTTGATACGAATCGCTGTATCGGCTGCAAGTCCTGCATGCAGGCCTGTCCCTACGACGCACTGTATATCGACCCGAATAGCCACACGGCGGCGAAGTGCAATTTCTGCGCGCATCGAATTGAAAAATCCCTGGAACCGGCCTGTGTCATCGTCTGTCCGACTCGCGCGATTATCGCGGGCGATATGGACGATACGCAAAGCGAGGCTGGACGTTTGATCGCGACACAAAAGGTTGCGGCACGTAAGCCGCAGAAAGGCACTAACCCCAAGCTTTTCTACATTGGCATCGAAGGCGATTTTCTGCAGCCAGTGACGATGGCGGGGACGGCTCATCTATGGGCGCAAACCGCGCCGGCTTCCAATCGGTTGGCCCCTGAAGATGCGGGTGATCGTGCCCGGCCCGGCGCGGCGCGAAGTGTCTACGACGTCGCCCATCCGCCACCGTGGGGTGCGATCCCGGCATTTTATTTGTGGACCAAATCGATCGCCGGCGGCATACTGCTGGTTGCCGCCATCCTTTTCGGGATCAACTACGAAGGCGTGTTGATGAATCCAACCGTGGTGCGGATAATCAGCCCGGTTCTGGCGCTGGCCTTCACCGCTATCACCACGGCGTTGTTGATAGCTGATCTCGACCGTCCGGATCGCTTTTACTATATCCTGATAAAACCCAACCCGAGATCATGGCTGGTGTGGGGGACATACATACTGATTGCATACTCGGTGATGAGTATTCTGTGGCTCGCATTCGGGATTACCGGGCGTATAATACCAGCCCCAATCATATGGATTGCAGCCCTGACGGGTATCGGATCCGCCTGCTATTCGGCATTTTTATTCGCGCAGGCCAAGGGGCGGGATTTATGGCAGAGCCCGCTGTTTTTATGGCACTTGTTGATCCAGGCGTTACTAGCGGGTGCGGCCTTACTGGTTATCGTGGTGATAATTGCGGGCGGCAGGGGGAAATTCCTGCTGATTCCCACTTTGAGCAAGCTTCTGATCGTGGGCGTGGCGGTCAGCGCCGTAATGATTTTGGGAGAGATCTCTTTGACTCCTTTTAGTGAGGACGTGCGGCGCGCGGTCGCAGTGATGACGCGTGGCGGCCTATGCGTGCAGTTTTGGGGTGGGGCGCTTGGAATTGGCGCGGCGGTGCCGTTGATTCTGCTCGGCCTGGCACCGGTAGGCGGCACTTTCACGTTGACCATCGCGGCGGCGGTGGCCGCCCTGGCCGGCCTGCTGGTGTTCGAGTTGGTATGGATCAAGGCTGGGCAAGCAGTCCCGTTGAGTTAATCCGGTGAGTGACGTCCTACGGCAAATAGCCAGATGAGCGAAGCCAAGCCACTTAATCCCGCGGTGTTTGATCTTCCGGCGCCCGCCGGCGGGCTCGCGAGTTTTCCGCCGGTGGCGGAATGGGACGATTGGAGTGAGTACGATCCCGCCGTTTGGCCAAAAAAAATCGAAAAGCGCTATGCCATAATTCCCACCATATGCTTCAACTGCGAGGCGGGCTGTGGCCTGATTGCCTACGTCGACAAAGACACGGCGCAGGTGCGAAAGTTCGAGGGCAATCCGCTCCATCCGGGCAGCCGTGGGCGCAATTGTGCCAAGGGACCCGCGACCATTAATCAGGTCAGCGACCCCGAGCGTATCCGCCATCCGCTGCGGCGTGTGGGCCAACGTGGCGAAGGCAAATGGGAACGCGTGACGTGGGACGCCGTGCTCGACGATTTGGCGGCAATAATTCGCGCCGCATTGCGTGAAGAGCGGCGCAACGAAATCATCTATCACGTCGGCCGTCCTGGTCATGAACTGGTCTACAATCAACGCATACTTCATTCCTGGGGCATCGACGGCCACAACAGCCATACCAACGTATGCTCGGCGGGAGCGCGCACCGGTTACGCGTTCTGGCATGGGATGGATCGCCCGTCGCCTGATTATTCCAACGCCCGCTTCATCCTGTTACTCAGTTCGCATCTCGAGGCTGGTCATTACTTCAATCCGCATGCGCAGCGAATCATCGAGAGCAAATCGCGCGGCTCCAAGCTTTGCGTAATCGATACGCGGCTATCCAATACCGCCGCGAAAGCGGATTACTGGTTGTCGACCTGGCCCGGCAGCGAGGCGGCGGTGCTGCTGGCGATGTGCCATGTGATATTGCGCGAGCGGCTGTACGATCGTGAGTTCATGCGGCGTTGGGTCAACTGGGATGAATACCTGCGTGAAGAATATCCCGAGCGGGAGCAAACCTTCGATAGTTTCCTCGACATCCTGACTGAGCTTTACGCGCAATACACGCCGCAGTTCGCCGCGCGCGAATCGGGCGCCTCAGCCGAGGTGATCGAACAGGTCGCGCGCGAGATAGGCCACGCCGGCAATGCTTTCGCCGCGCACGTATGGCGCAATGCCGCCGCCGGCAATCTCGGCGGATGGCAGGTGGCGCGCGCGCTCGAATTCCTTTCTGTCCTGGCCGGCGCCGTCGGCACGCCCGGCGGCACCGCGCCCAATGGCTTTAACAAGATTATTCCGGCGCCGCCGATGATGCCGCCGCCGCCGAATATTTGGAACGAACTGATGTGGCCGCGCGAATTTCCGCTGGCTTTTTTTGAGATGAGTTATCTCCTGCCGCATTTTCTCAAAGATGAGCGGGCCAAGATTGCCGCTTACTTTACGCGCGTCTACAACCCGGTGTGGACCAATCCCGACGGTCTGAGCTGGATCGAGGCACTCTGCGACGACCACAAAATCGGGCGCCACGCCTGTCTTACTCCGATTTGGAGTGAGACGGCGTGGTACGCCGATTACGTGTTGCCGATGGGCCATGCCTCCGAGCGACACGATCTGCTCAGTCAGGAAACGCACGCGGCCCGCTGGATCGGCTTCCGTCAACCGGTCTTGCGCGTTGCATTGGAGCGCCAGGGTAAAAAATTTGATTTCACCTATGAGGCCCACCGTGAGGCTGGCGTCGGAGAAGTGTGGGAAGAGGATGAGTTCTGGATTGAGCTATCGTGGCGAATCGACCCGGACGGTTCCATGGGCATTCGCAAGTACTTCGAGTCGCCTTATCGCCCTGGTTGCAAGCTCAAAATCGACGAGTACTACCGCTGGATATTCGAGAACAGCGTGCCAGGCCTGCCCGAGGCCGCGCGCCGGGAGAACCTGACGCCGCTCGAATACATGCGCAAGTACGGCGCCTTCCTGGTCGAGGACAACATCTATCGCGGATATGAACAAACACCCGTGAGCGAGACCAGCAGGTCTCGGGTCGATCCGGTTACCAATGTGATCACGAGTGAAGGCGTGCCAGTGGGAGTCGAAGTTGACGGTGTCGCACAAATCGGGTTTCCCACGCCGTCACGCAAACTTGAGTTCTATTCAAAGACGCTGAAGCAGTGGAAATGGCCTGAGTACGCCATCCCGGCCTACGTCCGCAGCCACGTGCATCGCGATAATATCGATTTTACGCGCGGCGAGATGCTGCTGTTGCCGACTTTTCGCCTGCCTACGCTGGTGCATACGCGTTCGGGCAACGCCAAATGGCTTTACGAAATTTCTCATCGCAATCCGCTATGGCTGCATCCACGCGACGCCAAGCGCCTGCGTGTCGCGACTGACGACCTTCTTAAGGTGCACACCGAAATCGGCTACTTCATCGATAAGGTGTGGGTGACCGAAGGGATTCGTCCGGGCGTCATCGGATGCTCGCATCATCTTGGCCGTTGGCGCTTGCGCGAAGACCTCGGCGGTGAACGCTGGTCATCGGCGCTGGTGGATCTGCGCCAGGTCGCGCCCGGGAAATGGAAAATGCGCCAGTTACATGGGATCAAGCCTTTTCCAAGTGCCGACCGCGATTCGGCGCGTATCTGGTGGGATGACGCGGGCGTCCATCAGAATCTAACCTTCCCAGTGCAACCCGACCCCGTAAGTGGCCAGCATTGCTGGCACCAAAAAGTGCGAGTTGAGGTCCCCGGCGCTGAAGACCGTTACGGTGATATTTTCGTCGACACCAACAAGGCGCACGAGGTTTATCGGCGATGGCTGGAGATGGCGCGGCCCGCGCCCGGTCCGGACAATCTGAGGCGGCCGTTATGGCTTGCGCGGGTGTATCGGCCGGCCACCGAGGCCTTTTACCTGCCATCCGAACCTTCCGACGCGCGTTCGAGCTAAGTTGCTTAATTCCGCGTGAAGCACTTTCGGTTTGCGCGCTCCGCTCGTGTACAATTCAGAGGGGCGGCAAATCGAAGGCGCCGCCTGCCTCAAATTTTCCTATCGGTCCGTGCTTCGCTTTGACTTTGCGGTGATTGTTTCATTCCATAACACTGACAGCCCGCTTCCGTCACGGAGATCGAATTAGGGAGACGGGCCGGATTAGTTATGGCCGCCGCAACTTCTTCAGCGAGCGCCGAGCAGGGCGAGTCGGGTAAATGGCTCATCGCTATTGCGGTGGTGCTCGCCGCCGCGCTTGAAGTTCTCGATACCACCATCATCAATGTCTCGCTGCCGCATATGCAAGGCAGCTTTTCGGCAAGCGTCGATGAGATCACGTGGGTGTTGACCAGCTACCTGGTGGCCAACGGGATCATGATCCCGATGACAGGGTGGATTTCCGCGCGCTACGGACGCAAGCGCTATTTTCTCTCCTCGGTGCTGCTCTTTATTTCCGCCTCGGCGCTATGTGGCTTGACGACTTCGCTCGACGAGATGGTCTTGTTTCGCCTGATTCAGGGCGCGGCCGGTGCCGCGATGATCCCGTTATCGCAGTCAATTCTGATGGAGACTTTTCCCCCCAGCGAGCAGCAGATGGCGATGGCGGTTTGGGGGTTGGGCTTGATGGTCGCGCCTATCATGGGGCCGACCCTGGGCGGCTGGATCACGGACAACTTGAGCTGGCGCTGGAATTTCTACATTAACGTGCCGGTTGGATTGGCGGCTTTCACAATGGTGTCGTGGTTCGTGCACGATCCCTCGTATTTGCGCCAGGGCCCGGCGCGGAGCGGAAAGGTCGATTACCTCGGCATAATATATCTCGCGCTAGGACTGGGTCTGCTGCAAATCGTGCTCGACCGCGGCGAGCGTTTGGATTGGTTCGCCTCGAAATGGATCTGGTACGGCTCGATTATCTCCGGATTGAGCCTTGTTTTCCTGCCTTTCCATGAGCTCAAAACCAAAGACCCGATCCTGGATATTCGTATTTTTTTCAAGCCGATTTTTACACTAGCTGTCTTTATCACGATCATCCGCAGCTTCGTGCTTTATGGCACCGGAGTCCTGCTGCCTATCTTCCTGCAGGATTACATGGCCTACGACGCCTGGAAGGCGGGCCTGGTGCTCGCGCCACGCGCGCTTGGCACCATGGCCTCAATGTTGTTCGTGGGGCAAATCGCACGTCGTGGTAAGGATACGCGGCTGGCACTCGGTCTTGGCTTCGTTCTGATGGTGCTCGGCTTGTTGCAAATGTCCGAATGGAGTTTAAATATCAGCATGTGGGAGGCGATCGCGCCCGGCATCATTCTCGGCGCCGGCATGGGGCTGACGTTTCCGATCGTTTCGGCGGTTAGTCTTTCAGTCGTTCCGCGTGAGCGGATGGGGTACGCGGCGAGTCTTTACAACATGATGCGCAACACCGGCGGCGCCATCGGTATTTCCTATCTCACCGATGTGCTGGTTAATCACGAACAGAGCCATCAGTCACGCCTAGTCAACGACGTCACCGTGTTCAAAGCCTGGGGCTTGAGCCATGCCGCGGCGGGTGTACCCGGAGTTCAGCATTTCGCGCCGCTGATGTCGCAGGTGACGAGCGGTCAGAAGCAGGGGCTCGGTCTCGTTTATAATTTGATCCAGGCGCAGGCGGCGATTTTATCCTTCAACGACATCTACCGGTTGCTCGCTTTTGTCACCGCACTGATGATTCCGACCTTTATCTTCTTCAAACAGTCACAGCTCAAAGGCGGCCAAGCCGTCCATTGACCTCTTCGATGCTGCGATCGGCGGCAAAAATTCTTCGATAAAAGCCGACGCGCTGCGTTTTGTTATTTAGTGAAGCGACCGCCTCTGCCCGGCTATTTCTATCCACATCGCAAACGAAGTGCGATAGCCCGGATAAGATCGGGCTTTTCAATTTAGCTGTTCCGCTAATATAGTCGCACCACGGATTTGGAGCGCCTCGGATGGAAGCTTCGGAAGCGGTCAGCGCGCCTGCACACCTTGATGCTGAACATTCATATGCGCAGCACAAGTGGCTGGTCGCATTGGCCGTGATGCTGGGAACCACGCTCGAGGTGCTCGATAGCTCGATTGTCAACGTTTCGCTCCCGCACATGCAGGGCACCTTTTCCGCCAGCATCGATGAGATTGCGTGGGTGTTGACCAGCTACCTGGTAGCCAACGGCATCATGATCCCGATGACCGGTTGGATTTCGTCGCGCTTCGGCCGCAAACGTTATTTCCTCACCTCGGTGTTCATCTTCGTGGGCGCTTCCGCCCTATGCGGCGCGGCTCGCACGTTGGGTGAGATGGTGGTTTTCCGGCTGATCCAGGGAGCGGCCGGCGCCGCGATGATTCCTTCCTCGCAGGCCATCCTGATGGAGACGTTTCCGCCTGAAGAGCAGCAAATGGCGATGGCGATGTGGGGGGTGGGCCTGATGGTCGCGCCGATCCTGGGCCCGACGCTGGGTGGCTGGATCACCGACAACTGGAGTTGGCGGTGGAACTTCTACATCAATGTGCCGGTCGGCGCGTTGGCCTTCCTGATGGTCACGGTGTTCGTCCATGACCCAGTGTATCTGCGCCGCGAGCGTAGTCGTCGCGGCCGCATCGATTATGCCGGCATGTTGCTGCTGGCGGCATGGCTCGGGATGCTGCAGATCGTGCTTGATCGCGGACAGCGCGCGGACTGGTTCGCCGCCTCGTGGGTGGTCTGGTTTACGTTTATTTCCGCCGCCTCGCTCGTGCTGTTGATCATCCACGAACTGCGCTTCAAGGAACCGGTGCTTGACCTGCGGATGCTGAAGATTCCGCTCTTTTCCGTCGCCGTCTTCCTCGTGATCGTGCTGAGCTTCATCCTCTATGGCACGGGTCTGCTCAATCCCATATTCCTGCAGGAATTCATGGGCTATACCGCGTGGAAAGCGGGCCTGGTGCTCGCGCCACGCGCGTTGGGCGCGATGACGGCGATGTTGTTCGCGGGACAAATCGCGCGCATGGGCTACGATAATAAGCGGCTCATCGGTGTCAGCTTCACCCTGATGGCGGTGGGATTGTGGGCGATGGCCAACTGGAATCTCGAAATTGGCATGTGGCAGGTGATTTGGCCAGGCGTCGTGCTCGGGCTCGGCATGGGTATGTGTTTCCCGATTCTATCGGCGGCCGCGCTTTCATGCGTGTCGCGTGAGCGGATGGGATACGCGGCTAGCCTCTATAACATGATGCGCAACACGGGCGCGGCGGTCGGCATCTCCTACATGACCAACGTACTTGTCAGTCATCAACAGATTCATCAGTCGCGCCTGGTTGATCATTTCACGATTTTCGACGCCTGGCGCTTCAGCCATCTGGCGCCACAAACCCCCGGTGCGCCAGCTTTCCATTACTTGCCGCAAATCTTGTCGGGGCAAAAGCAGGGGCTCGGCATGATC
>JBOHWM010000543.1:0-6685 GCA_050736555.1 Binataceae bacterium (SeqCode) | reverse complement strand
TCGCTGATGTAGAAGAAGAATTTTCTGGGGCTGTCTTTGGTTTCTCCACTGAGATACGGCAACAGGTTGTATCCGTCCAGGTGTACCCTGTAGGTATTCTCGCCGATCTTGTGGCCCTTGAGGAGTTTGTCCGCGACGTCTCCCTCGCCCGCGGCGGCGAGAAACGTCGGCAGCCAGTCCTGATGTGAGGCGACGCCGTTAAACACGGAGCCCGGCTTGACCACACTGGGCCATCGCAGAAAAAATGGCACGCGCCAGCCGCCCTCCCAGTTGGTGTTTTTTTCGCCGCGAAACGGCGTAATTGCGCCATCCGGCCAGGCGTTGAAGTGAGGTCCGTTGTCGGTCGAATAAATGACGATTGTATCGTCAGCGATGCCGACATCGTCGAGCTTGTTCAGCATTATGCCGATATTCTCGTCGTGAGCGACCATTACATCGTTATATTCCCCCTGTCCGCTCTTGCCTTTGTGCTTTTCTGGGCGGTGGGTCCTGAAGTGCATGGCGGTCGTGTTGTACCAAAGGAAAAACGGCTTTCCCTCTTTGTGGGCCCGGTCGATAAAATTGAGGGCATGGTCGCTGACCTCTTCATCGATGGTTTCCATGCGCTTTTTCGTAAGCGGACCCGTATCCTCGATTTTTTGCCCGCCCTTACCATCCGCCCAGCTATGTAGCACGCCTCTAGGTCCGAATCGTTTTTTGAACGCCGGGTCTTTGGGATAGTCCGGCTCCTCCGGCTCTTCCTCAGCATTCAGGTGATACAGATTTCCGAAGAACTCGTCGAAGCCATGTACCGTGGGAAGAAACTCGTCTTTGTCTCCCAAATGATTTTTGCCGAACTGGCCGGTGGCGTAGCCCAGCGGCTTCAGCAATCCCGCGATGGTAGGGTCGTCCGCCCGAATGCCAACATCGGCGCCAGGCATTCCCACCTTTGTGAGACCGGTGCGGATCGGGTTCTGGCCCGTGATGAACGCGGCGCGACCCGCGGTGCAGCTTTGCTGACCGTAATAGTCGGTAAACGTCGCACCTTCGATTCCAATTCGGTCGATATTAGGGGTCCTGTAACCCATCTGCCCGCGGTTGTTGTAGCTGATGTTCCACCAGCCGATGTCGTCACCCCAGAGAATGAGAATATTGGGGTTGCCTGCTCTAGCCATCTGAATCTCCTTTGGTTGGATTTTCGAAAGCCCTTTCTCAGTCACTATGGTGGGCCGAGGCGCGAAAACGATGTCCGGCAGCATGGCAAAGAAGGCGAGAACACCGATCCGGGCACGGAGCACAACGTCGCGGTAACAGGCGCAAGTCCAGCCCATTCACAATGTACTGATATTCATGTGAGATTCGCCTGGATCGTTTGTTTGAAATCACGCTTGCCCTCGAACATCAACGTTGCTTTCACGCACCACTTGTGAGCACGCCATGACACTGATTTTTTCGCCCGGTTTGCGCGAGCAGCCGCGCGCGCACGCTTGGAGTGCATGCGGTAGGAGGTGGCCCACAGCCCCAGTCCGACTGGCGGGGCCGAATTCTTGAGACAATTGGAATTTCCACGCGCGCCGTTTCGCGAATATGTTCTGTGTCCTTGCACGCGTTGATGCTCGACGATCCACATGGGAAAGGATATGGCACCTTGGTCCCATCACATCGCTATCGCCAGCGGCGAAATATTTGACTTCGTCAGTACAGAGAACGACTGCGCCTTGATTCGCTATGCAAGCGGGTTACATGGCGAGTTGGGACGATGCTTAGCAAACACCCACAGCGTCCGCGCGGATGCGCGATCGGCAGCCAACACTGCGGCCCTCACTAGCGTGACGGTCGCTTGCCCACGACCTCAACCGTGGGAGATTTTGTGGGGACTCTCCGTCGCAGATGGTAACAGTGGGCTCGCCCCGATATTATGGGGCCAAATGGACCGAGTCTCTCGCCGCCAAGCACTTGATGCACATTGAGCATCACCGGACGATACTGGCGAAAAGTAAGGGTCAACGCCTGTTAACCGTCAAGTCGCTGGTTCGAGTCCGGCCGGGGGGAGCCATTCAAAGCCATTGCTTCAGGTGACCCGAAAACCCCGATGCATGCGTGGGATCAGCGCTCTCGCTCCAGGTAGTCGAGCATCCCGCGCTCGACGACCATTTCCAAATACGGAATCAATGGAGACATCGCGCACAGTTCCTTCAGGGTTACCCATCGCGCCTCGGCATGCTCCCACGGCAGCAACCGAATCTCGCACTTGGCCTCCACGACACTGCATGCGTAGAGCACCTGGATATAGGGACCGCCCGCGTGGTTGAAACCGAGCATTCGCACGATTACAACGTCCAAGCCGGTTTCCTCGTTAACCTCGCGCAATAGGCATTGCTCGACAGCTTCGCCGAGCGACAAATGACCGCCAGGCAGGTCCCAACTCGCCGGCCGATAGTTCATCGTGGATGCGCGCTTGAGCACCAGTATTCGGCCATGCGCTTCAATCACCGCATGAACCCCGATCCAGAATTGCGCTTCACTCATCGCCAATCTCGCCAATCGCGTAGGTATTGAAGGTAGCGCTGGCACGTGCTGCCCGCCAGCACAAGGAATACGGGACGGTTCAAGCCGACTTGTAACTATGTGATAGGCGATGAGCGGAGCCGTATCGAAAAGGATTGCGGTCTCCGCTCATCGCTGATTGCGGTGGCCTGTCGCTCGCGGCTTGCTCAGACCTTCGTTGAGCCAACCGTTCCGGCGCTAGCGGCGACCGTCATAGTGGTTGCCCGTGTCGTCGTGATCATGGTCGCGGTCATTGTCGAACCTGCGAAAGCTACTGGCGTGTAACGCGACCGTTTGCGGATCGCCCTGCGCGCTGTCGCTGAAGGTCAACTCGCCATCGAATCGCCCGGTTTGCGTCGGACTGAACTCGACCGTTACCACGCAGCGCCGGAAGGGACGCAAGCTGCCCTCGCAATGGTTGCTCCTGATTGAGAAGGGCGCGCCGCTCACGCTCACACCGCCGAATTGGACCTCGAAGCGGCTGAGATTGACGACGAATACTGGCAACACGCTCCGCCCACCGACTGGCGCGCCAAAGAACAGCACCGGTGGTACGATCAGCAAGCGTCCCCCACCCGGCGTCGGCGTCGCTGTCGGGGTTGGCGTGGCCGTCGGTGTGGCTGTTGCCGTAGGAGTGACCGTCGGGGTGGCAGTGGGAGTCGCCGTGGGCGTAGCAGTTGGCGTCGGCGTAGCGGTAGCTGTCGCCGTTGGAGTTGGCGTCGCGGTTGGAGTTGCTGTAGGCGTCGGGCTCGGAATCGGCGTCGGCGCGAGCACGCTGAAGCTCTTGGAATCGCTCGACGCGTTGTACTGCGAAGTCGCGGCAAAGCTCGCGGCCAGCGTGATAATGCCGCTGCCGCCCGCCGTGGCCTGACACGTCGCGTTGCCGTTGGCGTCGGTGGTCGATGCGCAACTGGCGCCACCCAACGTGAAGCTGACCTGCTGATTGGCGATCGGCGCGACCGGATTGACTGATACGTCGGTGAGGTTCGCCGACAGCGTAACCGTCTGATTGGTGGTGCCGGTGGTCGGACTCTGGTTGAGCGTCAGGAAGGTGACGTCGGTCCCCGGGCCCCAGGTCACCACCGCCTGATTCGAGGTCAGCGTCGAACTGCCAACCGTCGCGGACGCCGTGATCGTGTCGACTCCCTGATGCGCGGCGGTGTAGCTGAAGGAAGCGATGCCGCTTACCGTATTGGCCTGTACCATCTGCGGATTGGCGCCGCTGACGTTGAGCAGAACCGAAGTTCCATCCGGCGCGCTCGCATTGCTTACGCTGACGGTGAAGCTCTGCGCGCTGCCCTGGACCGGATTCGGCGAAATCCCGATCGGCGACAGATACAGCGAGGGCGCGGGATTGGCCGCCGCGTAAGTGCATGCGCCCGTGCTGTCGGTGATGCGGAAAACCGCGACGCCGCGCGAGGCGTAGACGCAGCCGTCGGGTCCGATGACCAACTTGCCGGCCAAGCCGTTATTGGTCACCAGCGTGCCGCTTTGCGTCACGGAACTGCTGGTCAAATCGAAGGTTCCGATGCCGCCCGGCGCATTGACGCTCGAAATCAGGAATTGCGCGGCGCTATTGGACGGCCCTTGCGCGATTAGTCCCAATCCGAACAGCGGGGTATTGAACAAAGAGTTTATAGTTGGAGTGGATGGGCCGTTGGTCCCGCTCACCTCCGTGAGTTCGCCGCTTCCTCCGTTGGTCAGTAGATAAATCGTACCGTCGGGCGCGAACGCGATGGAGCCGTTCGGGCTGCCCGGCAAGGTCGTATATACGGAAGTGGTCGGCGAGGCGCCGCTCGGATTGGAGATGCGCCATAGCGACGCATTGTTGAGGCCGTCGCCGGAACAGTTGTCGTCGGCGAAGATATCGCCGCTCAACGGATCAATCGAAATCAGTCCGGGACAGGTGAGACCCGAGGCCACCGTTTTGAGCACGCTGCCGTTGCTGGGGTTGATCTGAACGACCGCGCCGTTGGTGTAGCTGCCGCCGGTTTCATTGACACCGCCGTACAGGTTGCCCTGACTGTCGATCGCCACCTCATCAAGGGTGGGCAGCGCGGTCTGGGTCAGCAGCGTGGAGGAATTGGCCACGCCGCCGCCCGCCGGAATCTTATAAACGTCGCCGGTAGGCTGATCGACCGCGAACAGATTGCCGGTTTTGTCGAAGGCCAACCCGAACGCCCCGGGGCATCCGCTGGCGCATACGCTGCCGACGCAGAAGTTGCGCGCGATGAAGCCGGTCGCGTAGGGCTGGGCGATAAAGCCGGGCGCCGCGACGAACGTGTTGGAGCAGCCAGGCTCGGGCGCGTTGCTGAAGGTCACCGTGCCGGTGGCTGGGAACGGCACATTGCCGTCAGTGACATCGACGGCCGAGTACGTGATGGTGGCGTTGTCGGAGTCGACCGCCGTGAACTGGATTTGGCCATTGCTGTCGGTAACGGGTGGATTGGGCCCGCTGATAATGGAAGTGCCGCCGGTTTGCGTGAGCTGGACCAGCTTACCCGGCGTCCCATGACCTGCGAAATCGGAAAGCGTGACCGAGATATCCGCCGGCGTAACTCCATCGGCAGTCACCTGTGACGGTCCGGCGGTGAGGGTTGCGGAAATCGCAGGTGGAACCGGAAAGTCGGTAGTAGGCTGCTGCGTTAGTTGGATGCCATCGGTCGCATCGGTTGCGGTGAAAGTCGTTGTTTCATGCTGATCGTCAGTGACGGTGAAGACCGCGGCGCCGTTGTCAACCGTGGTAACGGCGCTTGACGGTGTGATCTGAGCGTTGCTGTTGGCCGAGAGCGTCACAGTCTTGCCGCTGACGGTATCGCCGTTGGCATCACGCAGCGTGACGACGACATAGGTGGTAGTCGGGTCGGTAGGAAGAGGATCGGCCAGGAACGCCGTGTTGCTGATCCTGACCTGGGACACCGACGCGCTCACCGCCCCAATCGTGCTCGAACTGAGTGCGACGTGCAGCACGTTGACGTTAGGTGAGCCGAGTCCGACGTGGGCGAAGTCACTGTTCATGCTCGCCGCCGAATGGAACGCACTGGTGTTCGCGTGTGGATAAATGAGCGGATTAATAAAGCCGAGATTCTGACCTTGGCCCTGGTTCAAGAGCGCGGCGAAGGCTGCCCATTCGGGCGCCGCCAAGCTGGTTCCACCGTAAAGCAGACCGGTCGGACATCCGCCAGCGTCCGCTTCGCAGATGATAATGCCCTTGGCGGGATCAGCGTTGACTACGACATCGGGCACCGAGCGCATGGCCAATCCCGTTTGATAGGAAGGAGCATGGAAAAACTGACTGGTTCCGAAACCGCCCTGACCGCTCGGGGGCACGGCGCCGTGGCCATCCCACCAGGTTTCGGAGCCATAAACCACCCCCGGGAGCGCGGTTATTGAGGAACCGCCAACGGCGGTTGCGTTGGGAGACGACGCTGGCAGGTCAACGCCAGTGCCGCCTCCGCAACTGCCGCCGTTGTCGCCTGTCGCATTGAAAACGCTGACCCCGGCCATCGCGGCGCTCGCCATGATAGAGTCAATGCTCTGGGCGTCAGCCGAGTCGGAGTTGCTCTCGCAATAAAACCAACTGTTGCTGATGATGCTCACTTTGTCGCTGAGCATCTGGTTGAAGACCGCCTGAAAGGTCGTGACGGGGGCGCTAAATGGGGCATCGTACACGACGATCTTCGCTCCCGGCGCGATTCCCAGTACCGCGACGATGTCGATCAACACCTCCGGTTCACCCGGTCCTATGGTGGCCCCGCCGTTTACGTCCACCTTGCTGACTTGATTCGCCCGAGAAGCGGGAAGGCCAAGCAGCGCCAGGTAGTTGGCAATGTCCGAACTGTTGAAGCTGTCAAATTCGACCAGGCCCACAGTCTGACCGGCGCCATCGATGTTGATCCATGTGGGCGAAGAAACGGAATTTTGAAGGACTTGTGTCCGCAATTGGGGGCTCGACGAACTCGAGCCGCCTGCGGCATTATTCAGCTGCTGGGCCGCGTTATATTGTGCTGTTTCCTTGCTCGCCCATTTCGAGATATTGTCCCACGCCGGGCTTATGCCGCCGACTGTGTTTCTTGGACGCGCAAAATTGGATAATCCAGCCACCGCCTGAATTTTGGACGCTAGCTTTGTAGGTACCGCCGGGCCTTGGTCATTGGCG
>JBOHWM010000542.1:0-2618 GCA_050736555.1 Binataceae bacterium (SeqCode) | reverse complement strand
GTCCCTCCGGTGCTGGCGGCAGGCATCATCGAGGGGCGCGAGACCGTACGCCGCATAATTGCCGGCCGCGACGATCGCCTGTTATGCGTGGTTGGCCCATGCTCCATTCATGATCCGGTGGCCGCGCTCGATTACGCCGAACGGCTCGTCAAGCTTGGCCGCTCGCTCGACCATCGACTGTTCGTCATGATGCGCGTTTATTTCGAGAAGCCGCGCACAACGATCGGTTGGAAAGGGCTTATCAACGATCCCGGCATGGATGACAGTTGCGACATGCAGGAAGGGTTGCGGATAGCGCGGCGCCTTTTGCTCGATATCACCGGCATGGGCTTGCCGGCGGGAACCGAGATGCTCGATCCGATTACGCCGCAATATATTGCCGACCTTATCTCATGGTCGGCGATTGGAGCGCGCACCACCGAATCACAAACCCATCGCGAGATGGCCAGCGGGCTTTCGATGCCGGTCGGATTCAAGAACACCACCGAGGGTAATCTTCAAGCGGCGATCAACGCGATAGAATCGGCACGCCGGCCTCATTCCTTTCTCGGCATCAACCAGGACGGCATGACCGCGACCGTGCGCACCACCGGCAATCCCGACACCCACGTGGTGCTGCGCGGCGGCCGCACCCCCAATTACGACGCACGCAGCATTGCCGAATGCATAGCACTGTTGGACAAGGCGGGACTACCGCCGCGTGTGATGGTCGATTGCTCACACGCACAGACCTCCAAAGATTACAGCAAACAGCCGACGGTGCTGGGCGCGCTGGTTGATCAGATAAGCGCCGGCAGCCGCGCGATTCTGGGTGTGATGCTCGAGAGCAATATCGGCGCCGGCAATCAGCCGCTCAAGCACCGCCGCGCCGAACTTAACTATGGTGTTTCGGTGACCGACCCGTGTATCGATTGGCCCACTACCGAAAGATGCCTGACTGACGCGGTGCGCGCGCTCGAAGCCAGGAGATCGGAATCTCTCGCGGCAAAATAGCGCGGCCGGCAATTGTCACCTTACTTCCGAATGTGATGCGCCGCATATTGCTTTCATAAAATTGCCGCATACGCGGCAGGCTTGCGGCGATGCTACAAGACGGTGGAAGGAGCGAGGCGGCGCGGCACCATACGAGAGGTTTGATCTTCCGCCGCATCTTCCTCCAGGTAGAGCGCGTCGCCGTTAACCCGCCATTGATCATAGCCACCGCCCATCACGTTCCACGCCGCCATCAGGCCGGTCATCATAGCGTGGTCCTGGTTGTTGTACTTATGCATGCCGTTGCGGCCGGCTAACTGCAAATTAGGCAATTCACGGTCGACAAATGCGCGAATCGTATCGACCGCGCGGCGATAATCGCCATCGTAGACCGGATAGGCGGCGCGCTGGCGCACCACCGTGCCGTCACGCACGAGCGCCGGATCAACCAGGCCCAGCTGGGCAAGTTCCCGCGTCCCCATCGCCAGCAGTTCGGCATCGCTCGCGTTCCAGAGCGAATCCGAATCGAAGCAGAAATATTCCAGTCCCAGCACGGTGTAGCGCGGATCCGGCACCATCGCCGGACTCCAGTTCCTGAAGTTTTGGATACGCCCGACATGGACGCCAGGCTCATGAATGTAAATCCATTGGTCGGGAAATAAATCGGGCCGATCGATAATTAGCGCTACGGTCAGAAAGTCCCGGTAACGCAGACTGCGAGCGGCCGCCGCGACTTCAACGGGAGCGGACGGAGTCAGCGCCTCGATCAGTTCACGTATCGGCATCGTGGAGATAAAATGGCTGCCCGCGTATCGTCGCCTGCCCGCCGCGCCCAACGTCGTCACCGCTTCCACTCCGCCGTGACGCCGCTCGATGCGAGCCACGCTTTCACCCATGCGGATTGGCACCTGTCGTTCCGCCAGGATGGCGGCGAACCGTTGCCACATCTCGCCGGGTCCGTGGAGCGGATAGCGAAACCGGTCGATCAGGGTTTTGATCACCGGACCGTGCTTTCTTCTCAAGCTTAGGGCACGGGTCAGCAGCGTACGCATCGAGAGGTCCCTGATACGCTGAGCGGCCCAGTCCGCGCTGATCTCACGGCACGGCATTCCCCACACTTTTTCGGTGTAGCTCTCGAAGAACATGCGATAGAGCCGCCGCCCGAAGGCGTTGGTCACCCAATCCTCGAAGCTTTGCGGTTCGTTGCGCGGGCCGATCCTGGCGGCGAGATAGCTGGCCACACAGGCAGCCGATTCATAGACGCCGAGATTGCGCAGAACATCGATGGTTTCGAGCGGATACTTGAAGAAGCGCCCGCGGTAATAAATGCGCGACAGACGCTCACGCTCGATCATGCGCTCGCCCAGGACTTCGCTCCACAGCTTCTCAATCTCGCGGTTCTTGGAAAAAAAACGGTGCCCGCCAATGTCGAAGCGAAAGCCCTTGTAACTGACCGTGCGCGCGATTCCACCGACGTGTTCGCGATCCTGCTCAAGCACGATCGCGCGACGGCCACGGCGTGAGAGCTCATAGGCGGCGGTAAGCCCCGCCGGTCCAGCCCCGATGACAACCGTACTATGGCGTTCGCTGACCGATCTATCGATGTCGTCTGAAGAGTTTTGATAAAGCATTGAAAGCCCGTACTC
>JBOHWM010000541.1:0-4645 GCA_050736555.1 Binataceae bacterium (SeqCode) | reverse complement strand
GCCGAAATCATCATGATCACGATGACGCCGTTCTGGAGCACACTGCTCGGGCGCAAACGGCTCTTCATCAGCTCGGTAACGATCTTCATCATTGGCTCGGTGCTCGCCGGCACGTCGCGAACGTTCGGCCAGATGCTGTTCTATAGGGTAATCCAGGGAGTCGGCGGCGGTACTCTGATTCCCGCCTCACAGGCGATCACGCGCGAGAAGTTCCCACCCTCGGAGCAGGGCATGGCGATGGCGATCTACAGCATGGGCGTGATGCTGGCGCCGACGTTGGGGCCGGTGGCCGGTGGATGGCTGATTGAGAATTGGGGCTGGCGTTGGATCTTCTACATCAACGTTCCGTTCGCGATCGCGGCCATTCTGATGGTTGGCGCGTTCGTGCAGGATCCGCCCTATTTGAAGCGCGGCATCCAAAAAATCGACTGGAGTGGCATCGGCCTGCTCTCGGTCGGCCTGACCGCTCTGCAGGTGGTGCTCGAGAGAGGCCAGGAGGTCGACTGGTTCTCCAGTGGCTGGATTATCATCGGGAGTGTCATCGCCTTTTTATTCCTGGTGGGGTTGGTTGTGTGGGAATTGAGCCGCGATGAACCCGTAGTCAATTTCCGGCTTTTCAAGAACATGCGGCTGACGTCGGGCACTGGTATGGGGGCGGTCTTGACCTTCGCCTTGTTCGGTTCGACTTTCCTGTTGCCGCAGATGACCCAGGACGTGCTCGGCTATCCGGCTTTTCCCGCCGGGCTGGTGCTGTTTCCCCGCGCCGCCGCGATGTTTCTGATCATGCCGATCGTCGGTCGCATCTACAACTATGTCAGCCCGCGCATCCTGATCGGCTTCGGCATGGCGATGCTGGCGTTCGCGTATTGGGGCCTGGGTCATTTATCTTTGAGCGTCGGGTTCTGGAACTTCATCCCGCTGCTGATCGAAACCGGAATCGGCGTGGGGTGTTCGATGGTGATCTTGAGCACGGTCTCATTGAGCTCGATGCCGCGCGCGAACATGACGGGAGCGGCGAGCTTGTACACGCTGGTCCGGCGCGTGGCCGGCAACGTCGCCTATGCCGTATTGGCCACATTGATCACCCGGCGCTCGCAAATCCATCGCGCCAACCTTATCGATAACGTAACTGGATTAAGCGACGCTTACGCGCGGTACGGCCGCACCTTCAGCTCGCGCCTGCTTCATCAGGGCTACAGCAGTCCCACTTTCAAGATGCTTGATTTGGCGATGGTCAACAACGTCATCAACCGCCAGGCGACGATGATGGCATATAACGACACTTACATATTGCTGTCGTACCTGTTTCTATTCACGCTGCCATTGATAGTACTGCTGCCACGCCGTGGAATTCCGCCCGAAAGCGGCGCTGCCGCCGAATAAGCGCCCGCCTCGATCGCGTACGAAGGCGTCATAATCCACCGCGACACTAGCGAAGCCAAAGGCCGAGCGAGCAAAGGAGTCTGCGACGTGCGTTTTAAAAAATGCTATATCAACCAATGAATATGTCAAAGGAGAGTCCCCGATGCCGGATACGGCTTTGAAGCACGTGCTCGACGGCTACAAGGTGCTCGATTTCACCCAATTCGTGGCCGGTCCCACCGTCACGCTGATGATGGCGGAGATGGGAGCGGAGATTATCAAGATCGAGCGGATGCCGGCGGGCGATCCCAGCCGCGTCTGGCCGGTGCTGAAGAACCAGCGCAGCGGCTACTTCGTGCAGCATAATCGGGGCAAAAAGAGCCTGTGCCTCGATGGCAAAAGCCCCCAAGGCGCGGCCATTCTCAAAGCACTGGTCGCTAAAGTCGATGTGGTCGTGGAGAACTTCGCGCCCGGTGTGATCGGACGCCTCGGACTGGGTTACGAAACGGTCAAGGCGCTGAATCCACGCGCCGTGATGTGTTCGGTGTCATCGTTTGGGCAGACGGGACCGCTGGCCGGCGAACCAGGATTCGATTGGAGCGGCGCGGCCTACGCTGGCATCCTGCACATGATTGGGATGCCGGATGGACCGCCGATCACTCCGACCGTTGCGATTGGCGATGTCAGCACGGGCGTGCACGCGCTTGGCGCGATTGCCTGCGCGCTGCTTTACCGGGAACGCACCGGGCGTGGCCAGTATCTCGATTGCGCGCTGCTCGACAGCTATTTCCATTATCATGAAGCTCCGGTGCAGTTGCAGACGTTGAGCGGCGGGGCGATCAAGCCGATGCGCATGGGCGGCCATGCGACTTACACGGCGCCCGCCGGCGTCTTTCGCGGCCACGACCGGTATTTCATCATCTTCGCGCAAATCGATCATTTGTGGGCGAAGCTATGTAACGTGATGAAGCGGCCAGAGCTGATCAACGACTCGCGGTTTGCGACCAACGACGATCGCGCTGTCCATATCAAGGATTTGGTCGAGTTGATCGAAGGATGGCTGCAAGCGATGCCCGGTGATGACGCGGCGATGGCCGCGCTGAAAGAAGCGCGCGTGCCCTACGCGCCGATTCTGACGCTCGAAGAGGCCATCAATCATCCTCATCTGCGTCAGCGCGGAACCGTGCGGACCGTCCAGGATAACATTCTCGGCGCCTTCGATGTCCCAGGTTTTCCGCTGCGCTTCTCCGAATTTCCCTTCACGCTCGAACTGCGCGCCCCGACTCTGGGCGAGCACAATCACGATGTCCTGGGCGACTACCTCGGGTTCTCACCGCAAAAAATCGCCGAACTGGAGGCCCACGCGGTTATCCATCGCGAGAATCGGTAGAGCGCATACGATGGAAGGTTGATTTATTATGCCTCTGCCCGTCGGGAGAGGCCGGCAATCTTTTGCCGCCGGGTGAGGGACCTTGCGCGAGCTTGGCGAGCTCTGTTTCGGATTGTAAAAATCCGCCGGTGAGCCCGGCGGTATCGAATTCGACGGGCTCACGCGGCGTCAAACTACAGCCCAATTTTCTGGAGAAACGGGCGCAAGGCGGACAGCAGGGCGCGCGGATTATCGCCCTGAATCGTATGCCCCGCGTCCGCGATCCGCACCCAGCTTCCAGCCGGCAGCGATTCGGCGAAAGCGCGAGCGCTCTCATCGGTGAGGACGTTGCTGTGTTCGCCGCGCATCACCAGGGTGGGACAGGTGATACGAGCGGTCGCATTGCTGATCAGCTTGGCGCGTTCGACGCGGTCGTGCTCGAAATTGGTGCCGATCCGATTCGGATCGTGTTTCCAGGTCCATTTGCCATTGGGCAGTTGACGCAGATTGTACAGCAGGCTGCGCCGCAGCAACTCGCGATTGCGCCGTGGATTGAATTTCAGCGCACGCTCAATAAATGCCTCGACCGATTCGAGCTCGCGGTCCTGGTTGATGAATTCGCGTATGCGTACCGCGCCCTCGAGATTCAGTTCAGGCGCCACATCGACCAGCACCAGCCCCGCCATGCTTTTCGCATGTTTGACCGCGTAGCCCATCGCGGCGAAACCGCCCATCGAATGTCCGATGATCAACGGGCGTGACAAACTGAGCTCGGAGACGAACCCTTCGATGTCACGCACCTGGCTGTCGAAGCGGTAATCCGCAGTCGGTTCCCACTCGCTGTCGCCATGCCCGCGCTGGTCGAGCGCGAGGCAATGATAATCGTCACGCAACATCAGGCAGACGAGATCCCAGGTATGCGCATTGAGGCCGCCGCCGTGAAGAAAAAGTAATGATTGGCGCTCACGGTTACCCCAGTCGAGATAATGGAAACGCATGCGGCCGATAATGGTCTGGCGCGATTCCGGCAAAATGAATTGCGGAATTTTGAGACCGGCGTAATCAGCGGAAAGTTTGAGATGCTCAAGTTGCTCGGAAGTATTCAGCACGATTCTTTCTCCTGGTCTGTTCCGTTTCGTGACGTCTGAACCACAGACAAACTGACGTCACTTCAGATAACAGCCGTTGCACTCGCTGCCGCCATGCGCATTTGAGATGCGCTTCACTAATGCGATCATATACCAAATGACGCAAAATCCCGGCAAACCGATGCCGATGCTTACGCGATCACACCTACAAAATGTCGCTAAACTCCGGTGCTCCCGCCCCGAATCGCGGAGGCCTCGCCAGCGGAACCACAGACGAAGCGAGCATACAATGGAGCGAAGCGGAACGAGCGGGCGAGTCCGCGAGTTGCGTTCAGAATCGCCGGCGGGAGGGAGCTTACGCGAGCGCGGCGGGCACTACTTCGTATTATCTTTGCGGATGGTCGCTAAGCATTCCGCATATCGGCGCGAAATTTGCCGCGGGCAAGACCACCACGATCACATCATGATGCGCCGAAAATCGAGTTTGCTATGTAGTCTCTACGGGCATGCGGGCGCATGCCCGTGGAGAAAAAGGCGTGCCGCCTACCAGCGACGGCCGCCCCCGCCGCCACCGCCATTACGGCCGCGACGCTCACGCCCGCCACCGCCACCTCCACCGCCACCGCGCGGGCCTCCCTCACGTGGGCGCGCTTCGTTGACCCTGATATTACGGCCTTTCAACTCCGTGTCGTTGTAGTTTTCGATCGCTCGGGCGGCATCATTGGAATCCGCCATCTCGACGAAACCGAATCCGCGCGACTGTCCCGAGAACTTGTCGACCACCACCACGGCGCTATCGACTTTGCCCGCCTGTGAGAACAGCGTC
>JBOHWM010000540.1:0-9356 GCA_050736555.1 Binataceae bacterium (SeqCode) | reverse complement strand
CCCTTGTACTGGGTGGCGGGCTTGCCGGTGTGGGTGTCGGTGATTTGCTCGGGCATTTCAGCAAGTTTGACCGAGCCCATTGTCGCGTCGTTCTTGCCGTAGAGTTGCAATGTTACATAAGGGTGCTCAAGCCCAAACGGGCGCGCGTCAGTCATCGGGTCTTCAAGAATGCTGGTGCCCTTTAGTTGCGTGAGCTGATCGAGCAGGCTCTTGGCCACTAATTCCTCGGCGGGGTTGGATTTGCCTTCGGCGCCGGCTGTCCATTTGCCACTAGTCGCGCGCGTAAGTGTGGCGGCACCGGCCGGACCCTTCATCTCGACCCGCTCCACCTTCGATTTATCGAAGCCAAGCATGGTTCTGTCGCGCAAATCGAGAACCGTCTTGGCAGAGGCCTTTTTGAGATAGTTGTAGACGGTGCAGACCGGCGCGTCACCCTCGCCACGACGGGCGTAATCCATGTATTCGTCGGTGGCCTTGTGGCCGAACTCGAGCGATTCCTTTGCGTTATTCGTCCCAGTATACAGCGCGACAATGAGCGACGGCTTAAGCAAACCGTACTCGGCCAGGTCGGTCGGATTGTCAGTGACGAAATTGTTGACCTTGGCGTTTGCCAGCGCGCCCAGCAACTGGTTCACCTCGGCTTGATCGGCCAGATAGCGGACAGGCTTGACGATCCACCATTTGTCATCCTGACGCGCAAGTTCAATGGATGGCTCACCGTCGGAGTGTTGAATCGTGAATCGATTCACCTGGCTCTGCTTGAATCCGATCAACACGCGCGAGCGAAGCTGATCAACCGTCTTATTGACGTCGCTGGCGAGCACCGCTCCGGTCAGCAGCACGCCCGGTTTACCCCCTGCCATCACGTATACGTCATTGCCGACCGGGGTTCGTTTGCCGACCTTGAGGACCGGCAAGACCTTATGATCCTTCATCGTGACAGTAACCGTCGCGGCGGGGACCTTGAGTCCGAATGGCGCGAGATCGGCCGGCTTCTTCTCCACCGTGCGCGATATTTCGCAATCCGCTATGCCGCTGGCAATCTCGTTGGCGGTATCGTTGTCGGCGTTGGCCTGGATCGGTTGGGTGATGCGCCAGTTGTTGCCCGAACGTTCGAGCACGATATGGCGGTCGGGATAGTGTAGATCGATCCGCTGGATATCCGCCGCATTGATTTTGTAGAGCTTGGGCGTCTCGTTCGGCTTCGGTTGACGGCTGAGATAGTAAGCGTATCCGCCGATAATCGCGAGCAGGACGACGAATATAATCGTTTTGCGTAGCTGCATGGGAAACGGCGCGGCGCGCTTAATTGCGCCGGTCCCACCAGACCGCGATACCGATAATCAACAATAGCTCGGGTAGCAGGAGCACGGATAATACGAAAACCACGTCGAACTCGCCGATCGTCAGGTCGAACCGCGAAGCGCGCAGCGTGCGCGGCCGGATCGTAATCGCGCTGGCTTCGCCCGCCAGCCAGTCGACGCTGTTCATGATGAAATCACGGTTGAAGAAGACGTTGATATAGTGATTGTCGGCGAACTGAGCATCGCCGAGTACCACCAGCCGGGCCTCGCCGTTACCTTTTCCAAGCTGCTTCAAATTGGCGGTTACCGCGGCGGCCACTGTGATCGGGCCCCTGGTGTCGGATTTGTGGAAAGCCGCGACCTGCTTTTCGAAAATGTTGGTCAAATTGGTCTCCGCCCACGAGCTGTCGCCGGTCTTCGCCAGCGGCGTCACCACCAGTCCGGGTTTGGGTGGATCAATCACAGACAGCGACCGCGTCATAGGAAAGACCGTCTGTTGGTCAAATGACGCGGTAATCGGATGCGGCCCGTAATTGCTGACCATCGGGTCGAGGCCCAGCGTGGGACCTGCAAACAGCCGCACCTCCTGATCGACCACCACGTCATGACCAGCATCAACGCCCCAATCCGCCACCAGTTTCACCAGCCCCGATTCGTCGAACGGCCGATCCGGCCGCGGCGGCCGCATCATCACCAGCACGCGCCCGCCCCGCTTGAGATAATCGTCTATCGCGTCGGTTTCGTGCGGTTGCAGCGGGCGCGTCGGCCCCGCGATCACCAGCACATTACAATCTTCAGGAACCTGTGGCTGAGAGGCAAGCAGGATGCGTTTGACCTTGTAGTTTTCGCCCTCCAGCGCGGCTTGGAATTGACTGAGACCGTTGGCGGTTTGACTGTCGTTGGGATCGGCCTCGCCCTCGCCATACATAAAGTAGACGGTCCGGTTGGTGCTCTTGATGACCTTCAGAATGCCGTTGGTGATCGCTTGCTCGCTCAAATCGGTGACATTTGTCCCCTGCTTGCCATATTGAATATGAGTCGTGTTGTTGACCGAGACTTTGTAGCGCTCCGCCATCTCCGGGTCATGCACCGGGTCAATCAAGCGGAAGCTCACCTTCGGCGACGTGTACGCGTATTCCTGATAGAGCGACTGCGCCACCGGGCTGTGTCCATTTTGGACGAACCCGTAAATCTTAAGAGGATGCTTGAGCTCTGTGAGAATTTTCCGTGACTGCGGCGAAAGGCTGAAGACCTTTTCCGCCGTCATATCGAACTTGGTGTTGTAGGTAATCCCCAAGTAATTGATCGCAACCAGTATCCCGATGAAGGCGAGCGAATATACCACCGCGTTGGCACCATAGCGGGTGGTGCGCTTGCCTATCAGGGAGCCGAACGAACCGCGGCTGGCGACAATCCATCCGATAATCGCCAGGAGTCCGCAAAAGATGTTGACGAAAATGTAGAGCTTGGCGAAATTTCCGCCGGTAAAGAAATAACCAAT
Organism: Binataceae bacterium (SeqCode); assembly: GCA_050736555.1. Lineage (GTDB taxonomy): Bacteria > Desulfobacterota > Binatia > Binatales > Binataceae > JBOHWJ01. The sequence goes on along the minus strand of JBOHWM010000540.1, from coordinate 6,551 downwards.
CAAACCAAAGATCAGCAGGACCAGCCCGAGCACGCCTGCCAGCGCAGAACTCCGCTTCATTATTTCTACCGCCCCTTAGCGCCAGCGCGCCGAGTCAACCGTGCGCTGCGTGAGGAATAGCGCGATCAGAACCATACTCAGGAAATAAATCAGATCGGTGGTGTTGATAACTCCGCGTACCATCGTGGCGAAATGCTCTGGCAAGGACAGGTATTTCAATATGTTGGTGGCGAAACCGCCGCCCGCCGCCTCCGCGGGCCATGAAATCACGTAGAGCAGCAACAGAATGCCGAAGCAGCTTATCGCCGCGATAATCTGGTTTTGCGTAAGGGAACTGGTAAAAAGCCCCACCGCAACAAAGCTTATCGCCAGCAGCGCCATGCCGACATAGCCGGCGAACATGACACCCACTTCCGGATTGCCGAAGATCATCAGGATGAGCGGAAAGATCCACGCCAAACCCACCATGATCAGCGCGAAAATTGCGGAAGCGATAAACTTGCCGACTACAATCTCCCCGGTCCGCACCGGCGCGGTGAGCAATAATTCGTAGGTGCCGGTACGTTTCTCTTCGGCAAAGACGCGCATCGTCAGGGCTGGAATCAGGATCACCAGTACGATCGAGAGATCATGCAGGAGCGGGGCGATCACACGGGTGTTGAGGTTCATCTGCGCCAGCGTGCTCGCCTGCCCCATCATTTGAACCAACTGCACCATCTCGTCGAATTGCCGCAGCAGGGCGAAGAAAAACCATCCACCGAGCAGTAGAAAGACGGTCAGCACCACATAGGCGACGGGCTGGACGAAATAGCCCTTGAGTTCCTTTCCAGTGATCGTCAGGACATTTCTCATTGCTTGTCGTGGGCGGCTAGCCGCGCCCCGCCCCTACTTCTTCCAGCGTTTCCTCGGTCGAGGCGCCGGCAAGATGCCCTTCCCTGGCGATCGCATGAAGGAAAACTTCCTCCAGAGAACTACCGGCAGGCAGATTGGCTAACTGCTCTTCGAGTACGATATGGCCGTCATTGATAATCACGACGCGATCACAGATTTGTGAAACCTCCGGCAGGATGTGCGTTGACAATACAATCGTGCGCTCCCCCGAGAGGCCGCGAATCAACTCGCGGATTTCGTGAATCTGGCGCGGATCGAGGCCGATCGTGGGTTCATCCAGCACCAGTACCGGCGGGTCATGAATCAAGGCCTGAGCCAAGCCGACTCGCTGGCGATAGCCTTTCGAAAGCTGACCGCAGATGCGTCCCGACATCTCGCGCAACCCGCAAACGTCGACCATGTGATCAACCGCGGCGTCGACCGCCGAGCGCTTGACCCCGCGCAGACGCGCGACGAATTCCAGGTACGACTCGACTCGCATATCCCCGTACAACGGCGGGGTCTCGGGCAAATAGCCGATACGCTTTCGCGCTTCGAGGGAGTTGGCGAAAATATCGAGTCCGTCGATCTCGACGGTACCGGAACTGGCCGGCATAAAGCCGGTGATAATCCGCATCGTGGTGGTCTTTCCCGCGCCATTAGGACCCAGAAAGCCCAGGATCTGCCCACGTTCGGCTTTGAACGAGATACCTTGGACGGCGAGAAAACTACCGTATGACTTGCTTACGTTTTTGACCTCTATCATCCTGAGTGCCTGGTGCGCGGCCGGTCGCGCACCAAATTGCGGCGAATACTCCGAATTCAGTCATTAATGACGATCACGGGACACGATTATTCGATTGCGATTGAAGCAATCGGTTAATTAAGCCGCCTTGAGCCTGAGTGTCAATACGCCAAATCCGAGCATGGGCTTTTGCTGAAGCCGCGCGGTGATTAGTCTGGAATGGAATCATCATGGCGGATGAGCGGCGCACAGTTTACCTGGTGGATGGCTCGGGATATATCTTCCGTGCCTTTTTTGCCCTGCCTCAACTCAACAACTCACGTGGCTTGCCCACCAACGCAAGTTTCGGCTTCATCCGGATGCTGCTGAAGCTGCTGAAGGACGCACGCCCCAGTCATATCGCGGTGGTGTTCGACTCGGTCAAAAAAACCTTTCGCGACGATCTGTTCGAGTCCTACAAGGCCAATCGGCCCGAGGCACCCAACGACCTGGTTGCCCAGATTCCCTACATCCATCGAGCGGTGGACGCCTTCCGTATCGCCAGCATCACGCTCGACGGTTATGAGGCCGACGACGTCATCGGCACGCTCGCGATGCGTACGGCCCAGGAACGTTTCAATACCGTGATTGTCACCGGCGACAAGGATTTCATGCAGCTCGCCGGACCCAATATCAGCCTGTGGGACACCATGCGCGATAAGCGCACCGGCGCTCGCGAAGTGCGTGAGCGGTTTGGCGTCGATCCTCGAGCACTGGTCGATATCATGGCCTTGATGGGTGACGCTATCGACAACGTCAAAGGCGTCCCCGGGATAGGCGAGAAAACCGCCAGTGCGTTGATCCGTCATTACGGCAATTTGGAAGCGCTCTTCACCGGTCTCGACCATATTCAGGAAAGCGGCATTCGCGGCGCTAAGAAATTCGCGAGCCTCATTGCGGAACATCGTGCGGGCGTGGAACTGGCTCGCAAGCTCGTGCGCATCGAGACCGCCGTACCGCTAGCGCTCACGCCGGCGGATTTGGAATGGCCCGGAATCGATCATCAGGCGGTTGCGGATTTATTACGCGAATTGGAGTTCGGTTCGCTGGTGGCCGAACTCACTCCGGCACAAGCGGCGATCCCGCGCTTGCACAGCGATAGTGAAATTCGCGTTGACCCGGAGATGCTCGGCGAGGTTCTTGAGCGACTGCGCAACAGTCCGCGACTGTCGCTTCACCTGGGAACCCAGGAGGGCGATACGAATGGTCAGCTCGAGCTCCGAGCCGGGCAAGATTTCGAAGTTCTAAAGCTCAAGGACGTCAGGCAGCCAGAGACGTTCGTGCTTTCTTCGGCTCTGATTGGACGAGCCGGGCCGCTGCTCAAGAGTGCTATCCCGAAGACCTGCCATGACTTGAAAAGCCACCTTGGGCGGCTGCGCCGCTATGAAATCGAGGAGCTTTCGGAAGTCGAGTTCGACACGATGCTGGCGGCGTTTTTGGTCAATCCCGGGCGTCCGGAACCTTCGCTCGAGACGGTCTACCACGAGCATCTCGCGCCACTGGGCGGCCCCGACGTGACCGGTTCGGAACCGGCCATCATCGAGGCGTTGAGCCAGCGGCTCGCGACGCGGCTGGAGGAGCACCAACTGACGCGGCTATTCACTGAGATTGAATTACCGGTCGCCCGCATTCTGGCTGCGATGGAACGCTACGGGATCGGCGTTGACGCGTCGGCGTTGCAAACGATGTCGCGCGAGTTCGGCGAACAACTATCAAAGCTCGAGCACGAATGCTTTGAATTGGCTGGCCGGGATTTCAATCTCGGTTCACCGATTCAATTGCGGCAGGTGCTCTTCGGTGAATTGAAGTTGCCAGTCAAGGGACTGAAAAAAAACAAGAGTGGCTATTCGACTGACGCTGACGCTTTGGAGAAGCTCGCTCAGGTACATCCGCTCCCTGCCAAACTACTTGAGTATCGGACGATATCGAAGCTTAAATCAACTTATAGCGACGCACTGACAGCCTTGATCGATCCGGCTGACGGACGGGTACACACCTCCTTCCATCAAGCGCTCACCGCCACCGGACGCCTCAGTTCGAGCCAGCCCAATTTGCAGAACATTCCCGCCCGCAGTGAGGAGGGCCGGCGGATCCGGCGCGCTTTCGTGGCGCAGCCAGGTTTCGTTTTGCTCTCGGCTGACTATTCGCAAATCGAACTGCGTATCCTGGCGCATCTTTCGGGTGACGCCACGCTCATCGACGCTTTTCAGTGTGGCGAGGATATTCATACCCGCACCGCCGCCGAGATTCTGGGCACGAATCGGTCCGGTGCCGAGGCTCGCCGGCTTGCGAAGGTCATCAATTTCGGCATTATTTACGGGATGGGCCCGGCCCGGCTCGCGGCCGAGCTTGCGATCCCAATGGCTGAAGCCACGGAATACATAAAACGCTATTTCGAACGGCTTCCCGGCGTGCGCCGGTACGTCGAAGAGACGCCGCGCCAGGCGCGTGAGCGTGGTTATGTCACAACTATGTACGGACGGCGGCGCTATTTGCCTGAACTCAATGCCCCGGACGGCGGGGCGCGCGCGCAAGCCGAACGCATCGCCATCAACACGCCGATCCAGGGAACGGCGGCTGATCTGATAAAATTGGCGATGGTGCGTTGCGACACCATGCTGCGCCGACGCGAGTTGCGCGCGCGACTGGTCTTGCAGGTGCATGATGAATTACTGATTGAAGCCGATTGCGACAGCGTCGATGAGACCTGTGAGGTACTCAGGGAGGCGATGGAAGGGGCGGCGGTGCTGAGCGTGCCACTCAAAGTGGCACTGAATTCCGGGCCGAACTGGGCCGAGCTTGAAAGCCACGCCTGAAGTGTTAAAGCGGCGTGAATTTCCTTACTCTCCGCGCGTCTAACCCTTTTGAGAAAGCCGTCGCCCCCAGAACTTGACGAGAGCGAGCTTGTCCAGCGGGCCAGGAGACGTGACTCGCGGGCTTTCAGCGTGCTGGTCGAGCGTTATCAGCGGCGGGTGGTCGGAGTGGCGCTCGCGGTTGTGCATAATCAGGATGACGCGCTTGAATTGGCTCAGGAAACCTTCGTCCGCGCCTATGAAAATCTTGGCAAATTCGAATCGCGCTCCAGTTTCTCGACGTGGCTTTATCGGATCGCGGCCAACCTTGCCATCGACTTTCGGCGCCGCGAAAGCCGTCATACCGTGTTGCGCGGCGAGGAGGCGGAAAATGAATTACGCCGGATGCCGAGTCACAACGGAGATTCTTTCAATGAAACCGCGCGCGGTGAACTCAGTCAGCGCATCCAGGCGGCGCTTAAGGAGTTGACGCCGGAACATCGCACCGTGATACTGCTACGTGAAGTTGAAGGGCTGTCCTACGACGAGATTAGTGAAGTTTTACAGTGTCCGCGCGGGACAGTGATGAGTCGTCTGCATTACGCACGTGGCCGGCTGCGGGGGATTCTCAAAGACCTGGGCGAAGGCTGAGAAACGAGATGGCCCTCTGCAACGAAATGATTCCCCTGCTCGGCCCTTTCGAGGATGCCGAACTATCCCCCGCCGAGATGCAACAGGTCGCGCGTCATCTAGCCGAATGCGCACGATGCGAAGCGACCGTCAGTGATTATCGCGCGCTCGGCTCATGGCTGCGCGAAGAGGCGGTCGAGCCCGCGCTTGCTGGTTTTGCCGACGCGGTTACCGCGCGCATCGAACAGCTCGGGGTCCCGTTCAACACGCGCTTGGCCTGTTACTTCCATCGCTTCGGCGAACGCATCGGTGCGGCCGCCGCAATGGGTGTGGCGGCGGCGGCCGCGGCTGCGGTCACGGTGGTGCTGATGACACCCGTAGCGCGTGGTGTGGCGGCGCGTAAAGCTGTCAGTCCCGCCATCGGACAGCCGGCGGCACTGATCGCGCGTAACAACCTGCCGTACGTGAATCAACGCGTGGCTGCGACGCCCGTCAGCGACTCGCTTCCCTCTCTGGACAACCTGCCAGTTAACTTGGGACCAGACAGTTCCAAGGCAATCATCTCACGGCTGGAGGCCGACAGTCCGTCGGTCGCGGTATGGAGCGAACCTCGTACCGATACGACGGTGATATGGGTACCGGATCGACAGCCGTAGGTGTTATGCATCGCGGTAAGACTTTAAGTTTCCTCCTTTGGCTGTGCGCCCTTTGTATTCTCGGAGCCGGTCAGGCAAGTGCCAAGAGCAAGAAGCCGCGCGTCGTTCGAGTGCGCGTGGACTCGGTGCTCGCCGCTGACACTCATGAAGGCATGGACCAGCGCCTCAATCCGCATATGGCCGAACGTTTCAAGGCGCTGTTTGACTACAGCACCTACCGCCTGGTCCGTCACCAGGAAGAAGAAGCGATTTGCGGACGAATGTTGTCCTTCAATCTTCCCGGCGGACGTATCTTGCACATCGCGCCACACTCGGTCGAAGGTAACATGATCACGATGGAGCTGATGTTGTTTCAAGGCTCACGGCCGATCATGACGACCGATCTCAAGCTGATGGACGGCGGCGTACTGATTGTTGGCGGCCCTCGCTATGATCAAGGCATGCTCATCACGAGCATCGTTGCCGCGAGCGTTCGACCCAAAGACCAATCGCGGCCATGGGATCAGCCACAACCCGCGCAAATTAATCATTCGCACGCGCAGACGCAGCCAGCCAGCCTCCCGACAAGCCCGTAGGAAACCCTTGCACAAGTACGGCTCTGTGGTTTTGAGTACAGCGAAGAATCCCTGTTTTTATTGATTTCGCGAGCTTTTTCCCGGGATTTTTGCTTTAATTTGCATCCTTTGCGGTTCGACTTTCCTCTCGTTCAACCCTAATTTCGCGCAGTTGCAATGCTAAGCGAACATCGCGAGCGCTCTCCCAACCGGCATGGAATGTCGGCTCGTCCGGTCCGGCCGCAAGGGAATGCCGCATGCATAT
>JBOHWM010000539.1:0-3820 GCA_050736555.1 Binataceae bacterium (SeqCode) | reverse complement strand
CGTTTACGTCCATTCGTGTTCCTGATAAGTCCCTTTTTCCAAGCAGGCTGTTGACAAATCGCAGCCCGCACCCCCCTCTCTTTCTCCCCGCAAAAGAGCGAGAGAGAAGATCGAGGAAAGAAGCCATCCTTTCACGCAGCTCCGTGGGGCGGGCGAGTCCGCGAGCCGTCGGACTAATCAAGACTCGCCTGCTCGACTCCACTTTCAAGCCCACCCGCGGACTCCTTAGCTCGCTTTGCCTCCGGCCTCGCTGGTGTCGTTCCGCCTGGTGTTTTCAGGCTTGCGGAGGCGGTTCGGGGGCCGGCTCCGGTTCCATCACCGCGCCCATGTCCTCATGGCCCTTCTGGCGTTCCTCCGCGATACGCTTGCCTTCGAGCACCGCGTCGGCAACCACGGAGGTGAACAATTTAATCGCGCGAATCGCGTCGTCGTTGCCCGGAATGCGATAGGCGATCAGATCAGGGTCGCAATTGGTATCCACCACCGCGACGACTGGAATCCCCAGGCGGTTGGCTTCCGCCACCGCGATTTCCTCTTTCTTGGTATCGATAACCCAGAGCGCGTCGGGCAGCTTGCGCATATTCTTGATACCCGCCAACGTCGCCATCAGCTTGGTATGCTCACGCCCGTTCTCGCTCATTTCCTTCTTGGTCAAGGCCTGAATCATTTCGGGGTCAGCCATGATTTCTTCGAGCTTTTTCAGCCGCTCAATCGACGCCCGGATGGTCTGGAAATTCGTCAGCATCCCGCCCAGCCAACGATTATTGACGTAGAACATGCCGCAACGATCGGCCTCTTCGCGCACGATATCCTGTGCCTGCTTCTTGGTCCCGACGAACAGCATCGTGCCGCCCTGGGCGGCGATGTCGCGCACGAAATCGAAGGTCGAGCGGAACATCTTAACGGTTTGCTGCAAGTCGATAATGTAGATGCCATTACGCGCGCCGAAGATGTACGGTTTCATCTTCGGATTCCAGCGGCTGGTCTGATGGCCGAAGTGAACGCCGGCCTCAAGCAGCTGCTTCATGCTGATTTCGGTCATAATTTTCAGAAAGCTCCCATTGGCCGTCTCGCGGCGCTAACCCACCACCCTATCAATTGACGATGATCCTTTAAAGCCGCGTATTTTGCGGACACTAGCGAAGGCGAAGCGAGCACACCACGCCGAACAACGTGGAGCCGATCGAACGAGTGCGAGTCGCGTGTAAAATAAGATACTTTCACGCGCCGCTGGCTCGCATCCCCCCGGGAAATTCCACAAAAGTCACTGAAATCATGCGTTCATCGAGTCGAGGAATTCCTCATTGGTCTTGGTACCTTGCATCTTGTCGAGCAGGAACTCCATCGCTTCGACCGCGTTTAGTTGTGACAGAAGCTTGCGCAGGATCCAGACCCGGTTGAGCGTGCTGCGGGGCAGCAGCAATTCCTCTTTGCGCGTGGACGAGCGCTGAATATCGACGGTTGGGAAGATACGTTTTTCCAACAGGCGGCGGTCCAGTGAAATCTGCTGATTGCCGGTGCCCTTGAATTCCTCGAAAATCACCTCGTCCATACGGCTGCCGGTATCGACCAGTGCGGTCGCAATAATCGTCAGGCTGCCGCCATCTTCGGTATTACGTGCCGCGCCGAAGAATTTCTTGGGCTTGTGCAAGGCGTTGGAATCGACGCCGCCCGACAGGATCTTGCCCGACGGCGGCACCACGGTGTTGTAGGCGCGCGCCAGGCGCGTAATCGAATCGAGCAGAATGACGACGTCGCGGCCGTGTTCGACCAGCCGGCGCGCCTTCTCGATGACCATCTCGGCCACCTGCACGTGACGGGTGGCGGGTTCGTCGAAGGTCGAACTTACCACCTCGCCCTGCACCGACCGCAGCATGTCGGTGACTTCCTCGGGCCGCTCGTCGACCAGCAGCACGATCAGAATCACTTCCGGATGATTGCGCGCGATCGCCTTGGCAATCGCCTGCAGCATCATGGTTTTGCCGGTAAACGGCGCGGCTACAATAAGACCGCGCTGGCCTTTGCCGATCGGCGCTATCAAGTCAATGATACGGGTGGTGTAGTCTTCGTGGTCGTATTCGAGCTTGAGCCGCTCCTCGGGATAGAGCGGGGTCAGGTTGTCGAACAGGATTTTGTCGCGGGCCTTTTCCGGCTCCTCGTAGTTGATCGATTCAACCTTGAGCAAGGCGAAATAGCGCTCACCTTCTTTGGGCGGGCGAATCAGGCCGGCGACGATATCACCGGTGCGCAGGTTGAATTTCCGGATTTGGCTGGGCGAGATGTAGATGTCGTCGGGACCAGGCAGGTAGTTGTAGTCGGGCGCGCGCAGGAAGCCGAAGCCATCGGGCAGGATTTCCAGCACGCCTTCACCCAGGATCGAACCGTTGCGCTGGGCCTGCGCCTGCAGGATCGAGAAAATCATCTCCTGCTTGCGCATGTTGGTCGCGCCGTCGATGTTGTAATCGCGCGCGATCTGGGCCAATTCGGTGATTTTCGCGCTCTTGAGCGCCTTCAGATTGAGCGCGCCGCCTTCACCCACAATCGGATGATTGCCGTGATGATGATGGGGCGGCGCCGCGGCACCGGCATTTGATGGCCGTGCTTCGCCTGGAATCCGCGCCTCGGCTGGCTCGCGCGCCTCGCGGCCACAGTCTTCGGGCGCACTTGCCGCACTGGAGGAAGCTGCCGCCGCCGCGTTCTGGCCGTTGCCACGCACGCCGTTGACGTTGCCACCCGGCGGTTCGTTATGTGCGTTATGGGCGTGGGAACCACGCGGTCTGATGATGGCGGCCGGTTGGGAACTGGCCTGCGTCTCTTCTGCGTCGTGAACGTCGCCTTTTGCTGCGCCTCTGCCCTTAGCCATAATACCTCCCCCGCAACCTGAACTACCCGCTGTTATGCTCGTTAGAATGAATTACGGAGCCGGCGGGTGGTCTTGGTCGGCGCCGTGGCCGTATTAGCAAGCGCGATGCGCCTGCTTCCCGCGCGATACCCGCCTTATTGTTTCCCAATCAACTAGCCAATCTGGAAAAGGGGACGCCGGATGATTCCGAAGGGGGCGTCTCAAGACGAGTGAAGCCTGTAATTCGACCTTGGCGCACTCTGATGCGGGAGCCCACTTGAAACTTAACCAAGGCGCCTCATTGTGTCAACGTCCTATGTTTTCGCATGGGCCGATCATTTGCCATTGGGCAGATCGACGAAAACCGCGGCGGCCACAACCGAGGTCCACAAGCCGTCACGGTCGCCGATGGCCGATTGCGAGATATTGCGGGTGGTGACGATTTTATCCGAGACGCGCCAGATGCCTTTGCGTTCGTCGTAGCTGGTATTGGGATCGAAATCCACGCCCAGGATCGTCGCCAGCATCATTGCGGCCATGTCCTCGGCATAGTCGCCGGCTTTCTGTTCGGTCTCGCCGTAGCTGTGATGTTCGGAGAGATAGCCGTACTGGCTCTGGCTGGCCGGAATTGCGACACCGACCGAAGCCGCCACCAGGCGATGTGGCTCGTCGGTGGCATTGTCGCTCATGACCGCGAACACGATTTGGCCGGGGCGCAGGTAACGCAGCCCCTCTTGCGGCGTGATCAGTTTGCAATACGGCGGGAAAATCGATTTGACACGCACCAGGTTATACTCGGCGATGCCGGCCGAGCGCAGCGCGAGCTCGAAGGAATTGAGTTTTTCGCGATGCTTGCCGACGCCCTTGGTGAGAAACACACCTTTCGGAAAAGGCCCCATCTTGCTATTTCATTCTCCCGCACTTTGATCCGCGCTACAGATTTCCCGGTATAATTGAAAATACACTGACTACCTAGAC
>JBOHWM010000538.1:0-5304 GCA_050736555.1 Binataceae bacterium (SeqCode) | reverse complement strand
CTCACCGGCCTGGTCAAGCTGAAAAAGATCAAGCAAAAGCTGGCAAAGAAGCCGCACAAGACCAAAGAAGTGAAGAAGCGGAAAACCAGCCGCGCGGAGCTTAACCCCCCGCCAGCCGGTGTCGGTTTGATACGCCAAGAACCTCCGCACTGTTAATTTGGTCACCCTTATTTGTGAGCTTGTTTATAATCCCCATTTGAGCGACGCGAAGTGCGGTCGAACTAAGGGAGCCGAAGGTGGCACGAAGAGATTAGTGGAGCGAGATTAATTGGGAGCAGATCGCGTAACCTACCTAACTAAGAAAAGAACTTTAATTAAGCGCGGACCATACTTCGGGCCCCAATTGACGCCCTTTCAAATCCCCCAGGAGCACCAAACCCATCCGCGCCGGAGCGAAGCATCTGGCAGCCAATTGCACCACTTCGTCATTGGAAACCTGCTCAATTCCGCGCGCCAATTCCTCTAACGGAATCTCGCGTCCGAAGTAGATTTCATTGCGCGCCAACCGGTTCATCCGGCTCTCGGTCGATTCCATCCCCAACAGCATGTTGCCTTTGAGCTGACTCTTAGCCCGAGCCAATTCGTCAGGCTTGAGTCCTTCACGGGTAACCTTTCCGATTTCCTTAAGGGTTACTTCAATAACCTCATCGACCCATTCCGGATTGGTACCGGCATAAATGGCGAAGTAGCCGCAGTCGAGAAAGGCCGACATGAAGGAATAGATGCTGTAAACGCGGCCGCGCTTTTCGCGCACCTCCTGTAACAGCCGCGAAGACATCCCTCCGCCCAAAGCGGTATTGAGCACGTAACCCGCGTAGCGGAGCGAGTCGGACTGACTCAAACCCGGTCCGCCAATACACAGGTGGGCTTGTTCGAGCGCCTTATTATGGTTGAGCACCATCACCCTCTCGGTCGGCGGACTGACCGGTTCCGGGCGGCCATCGCCCGCAATCGACCCAAACAGTCGGGCACACTGCGCGGTCAGGCGTTCGTGGTCGGCCATCCCGGCGGCCGCGATAAGTATCCGGCCCGCGCGATAACGATCAGCCATGAAGCTCAAGAGCATCTCACGCCCGATTGCATTGACGGTCTCGACCGAGCCGAAGATCGGCAAAGCGAGCGGATGTCCGCGCCAAAAGTTCAGGTTGAACAAGTCATGGATGTAGTCGTCCGGGGTATCTTCGGCCTGTGAGATTTCCTGAAGTACAACTTGACGTTCGCGATCAATTTCTTCCTGGGCGAAAATCGAATCGAGGAAAATATCGGCGAGCAAATCAGTAGCCATTTGCAGGTCTTCGCCGAGAACTTTGACGTAATAACAGGTGTATTCCTTGCCGGTAAACGCGTTAAGTACACCACCAACAGCGTCGATCTGCTCGGCAATCTGCGCGGCCGTACGTTTGCGCGTGCCTTTGAATAGCAGATGCTCGATAAAATGCGAAACTCCGTTTTGCGCAGATTCCTCGTAACGTGAGCCATTCTCGACCCAGATACCGATCGTTGAGGACACCACCTGGGGCATCGCTTCGGTTAAAACCCGTACGCCGTTGGGTAGGACGCTCTTACGAATCATCTTAGTGACTTATTTACCCTTCTGTTCAAGCTCGTTCTGCGCCTCGCGTAATGACAGGCGAATCTTACCGCCGCGATCGACCTCCAGCACCTTCACCATGATCTCGTCGCCCTCGTGAACCACGTCCTCGACGCGGCGCACGCGATGTTCGGCGAGTTGCGAAATGTGGAGGAGGCCGTCGGTGCCCGGTAAAATCTCAACAAACGCACCAAAGTCGACGATTTTACGCACCGTGCCCTTGTAGATTCGGCCAACTTCAGGCTCGGCAGTGATCCCTTCTATCGCGCTGATCGCTTTCTCCATCGCAACGCCATCGGAGGAGGCAATCAACACTGTGCCGTCGTCTTCGATGTCGATTTTACAGCCGGTTTCTTCGACCAGTCCTCGAATAACTTTGCCCCCCGGGCCGATCAGGTCGCGAATCTTGTCGGGTTTGATATGCATCGTAACAATGCGCGGCGCATAGGCGGAAACCTCTCGCCGCGGCACCTCAATCGCCCGTTGCATCACGCTCAAGACGAACAGCCGCGCATCTCTCGCCTGATGGAGTGCCTGGCGCATCACATCGCGGGTAACGCCGCCGACCTTATTATCCATCTGGATCGCGGTGACACCTTCGGTAGTGCCCGCAACCTTGAAATCCATGTCACCCAGATGGTCCTCATCGCCAAGAATATCGGTCAATACGCGGACTTGCTCGCCTTCCTTCACCAAGCCCATCGCGATACCGGCCACTGCCGCCTTGATCGGCACGCCCGCATCCATCAGGGCAAGGCTGCCACCGCATACGGTCGCCATCGAAGAGCTGCCGTTGGATTCGAGCACTTCCGAGACCACCCGCACCGTATACGGAAAATCCTCTTCGGGTGGCAATACGGGAATCAAAGCACGTTCAGCCAACGCGCCATGGCCGATTTCGCGCCGGCCCGGGCCGCGCAGGAACTTCACTTCACCCGTCGAGTATGGCGGGAAATTATAGTGAAGCATGAATTTTTTGTAACGCTCACCCAAAAGCGCATCGATCTTTTGCTCGTCAGACGAAGTGCCCAAGGTGACAGTGGCCAACGCCTGCGTCTCACCGCGCGTGAACAAAGCTGAGCCGTGAGTGCGGGGCAGGATTTGAACTTGTGCTTCGAGCGGCCGAATTTCGGTTGACGTACGGTCGTCGATACGGCGGTCCTGTTCCAGGATCACACCACGCACCCGATCGCGCAAAATCTTCTCGCAAGCCTCGGCAATTTCGTGCGAACGTTCCGGGAAGCGCGGGCTGAATTCCTCGACCACCCGGTCGGCGAGTGCGTACAGCGCCGTATTACGGTCTTTCTTGCCGCTTATATGAAGTGCTTCTTCAAGTTCAGCCGCCATCCGCTCCTTGACCGCGGCTAGCAGCAGCGCGTCGTATTGCTTGGGCGTAAACTCACGCTTGGGTTTTCCCGCCAGATTGCGCAACTCCTGCTGAAGCTCGAAGACCGGGCGCATTTCTTCCTGCGCGGTGAAGAACGTCTCCAGGATTATTTCCTCGTCAACGATCTCAGCCCCGCCTTCGAGCATCACGATCGCATCAGGCTTGGCCGCGACTACCAGCGAGATATCACTGTCCTCAAGTTCGCCCAGCCGTGGATTTACCACGAGCTTGCCATCAATCCGGCCCATCCGCACCGCCGCGACGGGCCCGTTATGTGGGATATCCGACACTTCGAGTGCCGCCGACGCGGCTATCAGCGAGAGCATGTCAGGGTCATTATCGCGGTCGGCAGACAATACCGTTACGACGATTTGCGTTTCGCGGTCGTAGCCCTTGGGGAACAGCGGCCGCATCGTGCGGTCGATTAGCCGGGAGGTCAGGATTTCCTTTTCAGAAGGACGGCCTTCGCGCTTAAAAAAACCGCCGGGAATTTTGCCGGCGGCGAAGGTCTTTTCCTGGTAATCGACTGTTAGCGGTAGAAAATCTGTCTTGTCGCGGCCTTGATAAGCTGACACCACGGTCGCCAGTACCACCGTCTCGCCGTATTGCGCTAACACCGCGCCATGTGCTTGCTTCGCCAACCGTCCGGTTTCCAACGACAGGGGACGACCCGCAAACTGGATCTCTAGCTTTCGATACATATGTTTCTACACCTGAAGGAAAGAGGAAGGCTCGGCTGAGTTAGCGCAGGTGCCGCGGAGCCTTGGTCCTGACGCGCCGTTTGGCAAGCCCGTGCGTATGCAGGGCATGGGAGGGTCGAGCGAATCCGGCCTATCTGCGGATGCCGAGCTTTTCAATCAGCCCTTTGTAGCGGTCAAAGTCCTGTCCATGCAGATAGTCCAGCAAGCGTCGGCGTTTCCCAACCAGGCGCAGAAGTCCGCGCCGCGAATGATGGTCCTTCGCGTGGGTTTTGAGATGCGCGGTCAGTTGCTCGATACGCGCGCTGAATAGCGCAATCTGAACTTCGGACGAACCGCTGTCATTCGCCGACTGGGCGAACGACGTAATGATTTCCCGTTTGCGGGCAATCTCGAGGGGCATCAGGTCTACGTTTTTCCCTTGTTCTTTGATTCAAACAGGTAGCGTAACAGAGGCTTCGGCGCGTGTAAAGTTTGAGCATTCGAATATCCGCGCCACCGGCAACTTGGCTGGACTCAGTTTAACAGACATTCAGGTGGGTGCGCAAAATGTCAAATCGATGGACCTTATCGAAGTCGGCGAGTTCTCTGGAATGTCGCTCTGCGACGTTTCCGACCATCAATTTTACCTTTGAGACATTTTCTCGGGCGGTACGGGCAATGCTCCCCCCCTTTAGTTGAGGTGCAAACCCCATGAAGTCCAAAGTCCTTCCGCTCCTCGTGGCGTTAATGATCGCACTCGGAACCGTGGCACTGGAAGGCTGCTTCGAAAGACGTTACGTGTCATCGCCGGGCTACGGCTACGCGCCGGGCTACGGCTACGCGCCGGGTTATGCTTACGCTCCGGGGCCTCCGGTCTACTATGTCGAGCCCGATCACGACCATGACTTTAAGGCCCCGCGGCGAGATCGCGACGACCATGAACACGCCGAACACCATCACGTCGGCAACGAAGAGCATCATGGCAATCATGGCGATCATGGTCACCATTAAGTGCGGTATTCATTTACGAGTCATACTAAGTGCGACGCAACGCCAGCACGCTGCCGTCACCGTCGGCGGATAGGAAGATCGTCCCATCTGACGCGCTAGCGAGTCCGGCAAATGGCCGTAGCGGGCCCGGCAGCAGGCCCGCGATGCCCATCAGGGTTTTCGGCGTCACACCGGGAGGTGCACCCACCGGCAAATTGGACGCGATAGTTTCACGCTGTTTGGTCCGCAACGAATAGCCGACGAGTTCATGCGCGTCGGCGTCGATAACGAACAACTCATGGCTCACCCGCAATAACCCCTGTGGATCGCGCAAGCCCTCCAGCACCGTGTTGACGCCGCCGTTGACCTGAACGACTCGGCCAGCGCCCGCCTCGCAGACATAGCATGAGCCGTCACCGGCACTGGCGATACCTGTAGGACGGGCAAGCCCGCGCGCCATCACTCTGACGCCGGCACGGTCGATTTGGAGCACACGTCCGGCGCCTCCCTCGGCCACCACGATCGTGCCATTCGGCGCCATGGCAACCCCATACAATTCCTGCAAATCGGTGGCATGCTCCGTCATCTCATGAGTGACCGGATGATAGGTGACGACCGCACCGGCGGAAGTAGTCGTGACCAGCGCGCCGCTACTG
>JBOHWM010000537.1:0-6292 GCA_050736555.1 Binataceae bacterium (SeqCode) | reverse complement strand
AAAGGCTATTTCGTCAAACCGACCATTTATACCGGCGTGAAGAACGAGATGCGGATTGCCCGCGAAGAGATCTTCGGACCGGTCGCCGTGCTGATTCCATTTAAGGATGAAAACGATGCGGTGCTCCAAGGCAACGACACGACCTATGGTCTGGGAGCTGCCGTTTGGACCCGCGACATCAGTCGCGCGCACCGAGTTGCACGCGCGCTAAAGGCTGGCACGGTCTGGATCAACTGCTACGGACTGATCGATCCGACCTCGCCGTTTGGCGGCTACAAGCAATCGGGTTTCGGTCGCGAATTGGGGCGGCAATCGATCGATCTCTATACGCAGGTCAAATCGGTGTACGTGAAGCTTAATTAGTCAATGGGCGGGGCGGCTGCTGTTGGCAGTCGCTCCCACCTGTCATGTTTAAACGACATCCGAAGTCAGCTACGAACCGGCGGCAGCGGATCCACTTGAACCAGACGAGCTGTCGGGACCGGCGGCCTCGTACACACCCACCTTGTTTTCGTGTAAATGCAGTCCCGCCAGGAACGGCGTTACCGTCAAAGCCGCGCCGAGGAACCCAAGCACCCCCAATCCCGCCAGCCCATATATCCAACCGCCGGCCAGGGAGGATGTCGCTCCACCAATCGCCACCGAGAAGTCCATAATGCCTATGAGTTCGGCGCGTTCGTGCGGATGGGTCACGTCGGCAAGGACGGTCGTCGCAGTGACATAGGTGAGGCTCCAGCCCAAGCCCACACAGAAAAAGCCGCCGCCCACGAGCCATACCGAGGAACTCAGGCCGATCGTTACGCAGCCCAACGCTGAGATCAGGCAACCGGTGAGCAATACGGGCTTGCGCCCGAAGCGGTCGGCCATCCAGCCAATCGGGATCGACAGACCGAACATTCCAAGGAAATGGACCGCGATGAGAGTCGATATGAGGGTTAAGGAATAACCCATATCCGACATCCCCAACGGTACGATCGCCATGATCATCACCATGGTCGTTTCGAGCGCGGCGATGGCAAGTATCGCAACCCAGACCGGGCGCATCCGCAGCAGTTCACGGCGCGAGCGCAGCGCTCGCACCTGCATCACGCCGCGGGTCTCGTCATCGAGCTGGATGACCTGGATCGCGATGGTGCGTGGATCCGGCCGCACCATCACGACGGCCACGATCCCGATCAGGAAAAGCACAGGGAAGACGAACCAAGGACCGGCAATCGGATCGATCCCGTGGGCCGTGGCCAATTTTTCAAGAGCCGCAGTGGCCATCGGGCCGAGAACTGCTCCGGCGGCCGCCCCCATCAACACGTAGCTCACCGCCTTGGCGCGCTGATGGATGGGGTACATATCGGCGGCGGCGAGACGGGCGAGTTGTCCCGCACCCAGGCCGTATCCCATGATAGCGGCGCCGAACAGCGCGAAGGCAAAAGAGTGGCCGACGACCGCCGCGCCCACGATGAACGCTCCCACGATCGCGATGATGAAACCAGTGGCCAACGCCGGACGCCGACCCGCCCGGTCCATCCACCTCCCCGCCTGCCATGCGCCGGTTGATCCCGCTACCATGTAGATGGCGAACATGGTGCCGCTCAGGCTGCGCGAGCCGGTTAGTTGGACGGCAATCATTCCTCCGAAGGTCGGCAACAACTGGCGGCCGGCCCATACAAACATGAGGATGACCCCGAGCAGGAGACTGTTGCGTCGAGCGATCGGTTTCAACTGCTCGGCACTAAATCTCATCATGGTGCCGCGCTGATCTTCCGTGAGGTCCTCCATATGCACCCTGAATGTATCCTAGTTCGCAACGCCGGTATCCTGATGCGGCCATTGAAGTGCGGTTCATGAGCGTGGCCGGAATAAAACGTGCGCACGTTAAGCAGTCTCGCGAGAGCGTCCGCTCGTTACAGAGAAAATCAGCCGCGTTCGTGTTCGGCGGTGGTGCGAGTCAGACTCTTCGAATCGTCGGGATTAGCGCGTTTAAGGGTCGCAAAACTCGATCGCAGGTAATAAAAGACCGCGGCTGGTATCAGAACCCATTGCAGGATCGGAAACAGGCCGACGCCGAGAACCGGCAACACCGGCATGAAGCCTGAATACGTCCAGGCATGGAGCACCACCGCATGGCGCCATTCGCTATAAGTGGTGTAGATAACACCGAACACGCAGGCCGCCGCGGCCACCCGCCAGTATGACCCTTTATCCTGGGGCCATTGTTCGCCACCGAAACAGACCATTGCCAAGACCAACGAGATTGCCGCGATCAGAACGTCGCCGGCCGTGCCGATCAATACGATAAAAATCAGCCAGCCCCAGCTACCGAAGCGCCAATCGGCAAAGCCTGGTAGCTGGAAAATCTCCCACAAAAAATTCCCGCCCGTTACCAGTATCAGATAACGGCCCAGCATTCGCAGCCGCAGGCCATGTCGCACTGGTTTCACGATTCGATCCCTCAGCCGCCGTCATTTAAATATTCCATGTTGGCCGCGTGATGACTGGCCGATCGAGGGCAGCCTACGGCTTGGCGCCCGCGTCTTCGCCCGAAGTTAGCCGGAAATCTCGATCAATCCTTTCGCGGTCTGAGTTGCTACTCAATGCTTCGCCGCCCGGTGTACTGCGGCGGCGGGCGTATGCGTGACCGATGAGCCGTCCAGATATTCGCGGCCGTCATAGCGGCTGAGCATAAGCCGCATCGTCACGGTCCCGGTCGGCAGTTGCAGCCGCGAGGTCATCGTGAGCGGCTGCGCCGTCCCCTTCGATGCGCCGCCATCGGCCAGGGCTTCGCGCAAGATGCGCCCGGTCACTCCCGCCATCGGCGCCTCATGCATCAGCAGGGCGATAGTCGGCGCGATATCGGTATTGCCGCTTGGTTCTTGGTCCACGAAACCCTCGCGGAAATCAGGGCCATAAGCGGCACAGAAATTGTGCAGGTCACGCTCTCCGGCCGCTCCGTGCATGCCCATTCCGGTGGTGAAGCCCTTGTGCGGATCCATCAGATCGGCGCTATCGGAATAAATAACGCCTTCCACGGGATGAACCAGCGTGGACGATTCATTCGGGCCGTGCCGGCTCGCGTATTTACCGCCAATCGTCACACCCGGGTTATGCGGTCCGGTGAGACCCTGGTTGCTTTGATCAGGAAAGGCGCGAAACGAAATGATCAAATCGGGTGAGCGCGCGGGATTATAGAGGCCGAGCAAGCGCTGGCCGAAGCTGCCCGCAATCGCACCGTTGCCATTACCGGCTTTCGAGAAAATCGGGCCGCACCACGGCTGTGCCTCGGCATAGTCCACGACACGCTGCAAAATATCACGGCGCTGCTGGCGGGTTTTGAAGCGCGCATGTGAGAGATAGAGCAGGTCGGCGCCGCCATCGCGCGAAATCACAAGGTCGTCACTATCTTGAGATTGCTTGAGGCCCGCCGCGACCAGCAAATCGGCGAGGGTCACGTTGGCACGTATGGTCGAAAAGCCGTGATCGGATACAACCATCAGATCGGTCCGTCCGGCGATGCCGTACGCTTTAATCGCCGCGCGGATGCGTGCGAGGTTATGGTCGCAAGCCGCCAGCGCATGCAAGGCTGGGGAGGTACCCAGCCCGGCCGCATGCTGCACCAAGTCCGGATCATGCTGCCAGAACACGATTAGCGCATTTTTGTCTTGTATCGCCTGGGCTTTGGCTGAAGGCAACGCCCGGCTGATCACGAGATCGGTAAACCAGGCGTCGCGCGCGGCGACCGAATGCCAGTTTTTCCAATTCAGTTTTGACGGTTGTTCCGGCGGAAGCTTAAGCGAAGACGGTTCGCTCAAGTCGTCGGCAACAAACAGATAATTGTGGCCGCCGGCTCGAGCGGGCTCGGCAACGGCATCATCGAATAAGAATGTAGGGCCGGCTTTGCCGATGATCGCCAGGTAACCTCCGCTATGCTCAATTCGTTGCGCGATGGTTTCAAGTCCCAGTAGACGGCCGTCGAAAGCCCGAGTCCCGTTGAGCGCGGCCAGCGTGCGGGAACTTTCGAGCTTGACATTTTCATCCATTAGAAGGCCGCCGCTTGCGAGCCGCCGTGCCCGTAGCAACGGTGCGAAGTACACGTCGTCAGCATAGATACCGTTGCCGCCTGGTCCGGTGCCGGTGGCCAGCGCCGCCGCGTTCGCAATCGTCATCGTGGGGAAAATCGCGTGCTGGTGCGCGAACTCGACGCCGGCATGCTCCAACTGGTACAGGCTCGGGGTCCAATCGCGCGTGACGAAATCCGGCCGTAAGCCGTCCCATACCATCAGTACGAAAATCCGTCCATGCGTATTCGTGCTGGCGACACGCGCCTGCGCAACGCCGAGCAGCGACACGACGCCCAGGATAACGGCAGTGGTCCGAAGCGCTTTCATGACAATCGCCATGTTATGCAAACGGCGGGGGTCGGAAGCAATCACATCGCGCACGGGACTGGCGGGTACCAGTCAAGGCACCTATGATGCTCAGAGAATCACATTCAAGGGAGCTGACAAGCTGAGCGAAGATGGGCACCGAAAGACAACGCGAACTGAGGCGGCGGCGCAAGCGGCGCGAAAAACGGCTCAAGGCCAGAATTCGGGAAGCGCGCGGCCGTAAGAAAAAGCGCGCTTAGCATCGCAATCAGCCGGAGCGCGTGCCGGCATACTGAAGCGATTCGTCGAGAGGAAGGCCGGCGACTGCGCGTTCTGGATTCAGACAGCCTGCGTTCACGACGGCTTCATAACACGTGTGTGGAGCGTCCTGGACCGTGTCCGCATTCGCGGCGAATCGTTCGGAGTTGACCTATGAATTACGAAACCCTGCTTTACGATGTAACCGATGAGATTGCGACGATCACGCTCAATCGCCCCGCGCGGCTCAACGCTTACAGTGCCACGATGGGCCGTGAGATCGTCGGGGCGGTGCGGGAGGCCGAGCAGGATCGCGCCGTACGCGTGCTGATCCTGACCGGCGCCGGCGATCGCGCCTTCTGTGCGGGAGCTGACCTCGCTGGCTTCGCCTCGAATATCAAGGAGCGCGAGCATGGCAACGCGGCGCGTGAGGAGCGCGGCGGCGGGATGCTGGCGTTCCCGGGCATGATGCAGGCGTTGAGCAAGCCTTCAATCGTCGCTATCAACGGTTATGCGCTGGGCGTCGGCGCCACCATGACGCTGCCCTGCGACATTCGTATCGCGTCCGAGAACGCTAAGATCGGCTTCATTTTCCCGCGCGTCGGAGTGGCGCCGGAGTTGGGCTCGACTTTCCTTCTGCCGCGTTTGATCGGTGCGGCGCGCGCCGCCGAGATGTTCCTTACCGGACGCCATTACAGCGCCCACGATTGTCTTGCGATGGGGCTCGTGAGCCAGGTGACCGCATCCGGCGACCTGATAGCCAAGGCGCATGAACTCGCCAACGAGATTATCCAGGGCTCGCCGACCTCACTGGCGCTGACGCGGCGCGGGCTCTACCTAGGCCTCAACAGCAGCCTGGAAAGTGCGATGGAGTTCGAGTTATTCGCACTCGAACGCTGTTACGCCAGTCCCGAGCATAAGGAATATGTGACCGCCTTCATGGAGAAGCGCAAGCCGGATTTGAGCCGCATCAAACGCTGAAGCGCGCACTCCTTCCTGATTTCAGCGTGCGGCATCAGCTCGCGGCTTAAGCCGGGGCATGACTTCCCTGGCGATCAACTCGATGGAGCGCATTATCTTGTCGTGCGGCGTGGTGTAAAGCTGCATGAACAACAAGGCTTCGTCCACCCCCGCGGCGGCGAGATATTGCAGGACGTTGACGCAGGTTTCGGGACTGCCGATGCAGGCGCCGCCGGCCTTGACGATTTCCGATACCGGCACCGAACGCGCCGCAGTATACATCGTCTCCTGCCAATACTTCATGAACCATTCGTAGGAGCGTGGCGGCTTACCCTCGATCCACGGCGCGAACAGATTTCGCACCGCTTCGCTGTACATTTTGAAGTTCGGCCCCTGGATGGCCAACGCTTCCTCGTCGGTGTCGCAGCACAGCGTGAAGGTCAGCAGAGCGAACTTGTTGTTAATGGTCGATCCGAACGGCGTGCAGTGCTGGATTCTTTCCCGGTAGAGGCGGACATAATCGTTCGACTGGCCCTGGCCGATGCCGAAGCCGAGCACACCCAAACCATGGTCGGCGGCGAATTCCAACGTGGCGGGCTGCGTGCACGCCACCCACATCGGTGGATGGGGCTTTTGCACGGGCTTGGGCACAACCTGGCGTTGGGGGATTTTCAGAGTCGGGCTTTCGTATTGGAAATTCTCCTGCATCCACATCC
>JBOHWM010000536.1:0-2284 GCA_050736555.1 Binataceae bacterium (SeqCode) | reverse complement strand
ATCTTCCTGCATGGCAATAACGACTCGCCCTTTCCGACTGCGTGTAATCCGTTCGGGTACATCCACAATATGGCCCAGTATTTTCTCGACCACGGTTACGAGCCGGGACAATTGTGGGGCCTCGGCTACCAGGGAGATCAGTGCGATCTGGTGACCCATCCCATCTATCGATCAGGTATCGCCCACAGCACCGCCGCGGCGGTTCCGCTGCTGCGTGCATTCGTGCATGCGGTGATGCGATACACCAGGGCAGGACAGGTCGATATTGTCGCGCATAGCCTCGGAGTGACCGTGGCTCGCGAATGGATGTTCCAGGACCACGCTTATGGCATGGTGCGTTCGCTGGTCGCGATCGATGGGCCTAACCATGGGATCGTCGATTGCTCGCCGAACCCGGCCAACTTTTTTCAACAGCCGGCGGAGGGGGGCTTCATCCCGACCAGTGCGGTCTGCGACGAATACGGCGCCGAAGATACGCAACTTCTGGCGACCCTTAATGGCGCTGGTGAAACTCCAGGTCCGACCCGCTATCTCGTGCTCCGCAACGTATACCGGGCGTCGCCGGAGAGCGGCGATTTTCCTTATATCTCGGCGCCGGATGGTATTTTCGCCGCGGTACCGGCCGAGGATAGTAGCGGTGCGGCACATGATTTTTCGAATAGCGCGCTGCTCGCCGGCGCTCCTCATATCGACTTCGTTGGCCAGGGACGATACGACACCATCCTCGGCACCGCACATCTCGGCATATTGAACTCGCCGCAGGCGTGGAAAGCAGCGTTCGATTTTCTCGAACAGCGCTAGACCCATGCGATCGCAGCGCGCTCATGGACGCGACAGGATGCGTTACCGAAGCACTTGTATTCGGTCGCCGATAAACATCAAGGTGACCAGGCACCCATCGGAAATCGCCGCGCAACGCGAGCGCTCTTTCCGCCGTCGAGGTATTCGGCGGAACGAATTGAAGCCGAACACGCCACGGAACCGCTGCACAAGTATGATTCTGTTATGATTCTGTCATTCTGAGCGCAGCGAAGAATCGCGGGATTATTCTGAATTTCCAATGATTTTTCCTGGGTTCTTCACTTATTCAGTCCGCGAGCCGCGCGCACAGGTCGAGTCTGCGAGCTTCGTCGCAGTTCTCAAGTTGCTGATGCCTTGAGAGTAAGCCGCTATCAATGGGAACGCTGGAAGGTGCAAGGAATTCCGAGCAACGCGAGCGCTCTTGCGACCGTCGGCATGGAATGCCGCTCAGATGCGTAGCGCCAGTGAATCGCGCTTTTCAAGCAGTTCCATGGTGTAGCGATAGCCACCTTCGATCGCGCGTTGGTAGGTTTTCCAATCGAGCGTCCCGACGCTTTCCAATGGCGGCTCGATCAGCAGATCGACGCGCGGCCTGAGATGCTGGATTTGAGCTTCACTGCCGACCGTGCCTGCGCGAATCAGCAAAGCAATGATATTCGGCGTGCCATGCCGCGCTGGACGCAAAAGATGACGCCATGGGGCGGTTTCGAGGTTGCCGAGGCCGGCGGTTATACGATGATGGCGCATGACGTCAACCGCGATCACTGGCCCGCGCCGCATCGCCAGCATCAGGTCGATCGGCATGTTGTTGAGCACGCCGCCATCCACGACAATTTCACCATCTTCGACCACCGGCGTAATTACCCCTGGGATTGCGACGCTGGCGCGCAAGGCGTGCCAGAGTGCGCCCTTGCGATAAACGCGAACCTGACCGCTGGTCAGATTGGACGCGGTGCAAAAGAATGGCTTCCAGCATTCTTCGATTAAGGCGTCGCCGAAATGCTCCCGGAGCAGACGCGAGACCTTGCGCCCACGTGCCAGCGCGATTACCGGCACCATGTAGTCGTTAATCGGATTCTGCGCGGCGAAGGAGGGCATCAGATGTTTGCGGTACTCAGCTTCATCCCATTCGAACGCGGCGGCCGCGGCGATAACCGAGCCCATGCTGGCCCCGGCGAAATAATCGAGCGGGATCCCGGCTTCATTAAGTGCCTTGAGCACGCCGATATGGGCAAAACCGCGCGCACCTCCGCCGGAGAGCACGATGCCGGGGGCGCGATTTAATAGTGAGCGGGCCAACCGCGCGATGTCCGCGAGATTCCCCTCGCGTATGTGGCAATGAGACGCGGCCGGGTACGAGTCGAGTGAGATACCACTTAAGTTGGGAATGCGCTTGTCGGTGGCGTGCTGAATGATCAATTCGACGGTTGCGGGCCGTCTTCCCCGCAGCAGTTGCCGCACGCGATCCGCTTGGATATCGGAG
>JBOHWM010000535.1:0-4389 GCA_050736555.1 Binataceae bacterium (SeqCode) | reverse complement strand
CTCCAAGGATCCGCGACCGCTTTTGCCTGTGGTGGGCACGGTTGCCTTGGCCGAATTACGTCAACGCGCGGGTGTTCGCGCTCTGACGAATCCGGTATTGCTCGGCCCTGCGCGCATAGTGGCGATGCCCGGTTGGATGGAGACCACGGCGCGAGGAGCGGAGGCGGGCGAGCAATCCAGTTTTTCGCTGGCCGGGTACGGCCGTAACCGGCACGGCGAAGTTGGGTTGCTCGCGTTCGATGTCCGCGACCATTTGCTGCTCGACCCCGACCGCCTCGACGCGTTGTTGTTGACGGTCAACACTATTCAGCATCTGATTGCACCTCAAAATCTGAAGATCGTATCAACTGGTGACTATGTGCAATTGACCACGGGAGCCGCCGCGCGTCTGATTGCGCCGTCCGGTTCAGTTATCCGGCTTAAGCCCGACGAATGGGGCCGAGTGCGCTTTCGTCCGTTGCAAGCCGGTCTTTACCGGGTCGAAGCTCCGGACCGCGATATCTCTGTCTATAGCAACTACTATGATGCGGCCGAATCCGATTTAAGTACCGCGCCGATCAAGGCGGCGAAAGCGCCGCCGCAATCAAGCGTGGCAACGCGAGGCGAAAGCCATGCCGAACCAATCGGCGGGATTCTGATCGCGCTGGCGCTGGCGCTATTGTTGCTGGAATCGGCATTGATGGTGCGGCACTCGGCGCGTTTTGGAGTCCGCCATGTTTGAGCATCCACTGGTATTATGGCTATTTCTGGTGACTCCTCTGGTGCTGGCACCCGGAGTCCTGGCGGCACGGCGTGGGCGATGGTTGTATGGGTTTTTGAGCGACGCCTTCAGAATGGCGTGTTTCGCCGCGCTGGTGATGATGCTGGCTGGCTTCAGGCTGCCGGTACGCTCCTCGGCAAATCGCATGACGGTGGTGGTGGCGATGGATCAATCGCAATCGATTGCTCCTGGCCAGCGCCACTGGATGCGTGATCAGCTTGACGCCATTCGCAGCAATATGAGTCCGCGTGACCGGCTCGCGGTGCTGGGTTTCGGCCGCGACACGCGGGTGTTATCACCGCCCTCAGACCCGCGTTTGCTCACGCTTGCGCATACGGATGCGATCCCAAGCGCTACCGATATCGCCAGCGCGCTGATGACTGCGAGCGGCATCTTCCCGGCCAACGATGAAAAACGAATAGTGCTGCTGACGGACGGGGATCAGACGCAAGGCAACGCGCGTCAGGAAATACCGGCGTTAAAGGAACAACACGTGCGGGTCTTCACTGCCGCGCCGCCGCCGTCAGCTATCCCGCGCGTCGCCCTGACTGGATTTCAGGCGCCGTCCAACGTGCGTGCCGGCACCAGCTTCGCTTTGCATATCGAGGTGCAGAGTGAAGCGCGAGCGCCTGTTCCGGCTCGTATCGGACTGTATGGTGACGGCCGTTCCCTAGGCAATCAGACCGTGCAGTTACGCCCGGGCGTGAATCGCTTCGTGCTGCCCTACCGAATCGACCAGCCGGGTGCATACTTGATGAAGGCGTCGATCGAGGTTCCAAAGCCGCTGGTGGCAAGCGATCCAGAGGAGGAAACCGCGGTTACCATAACCCCGCCGCCGAAGGTGCTGGTGATTTCGAGTACTCCACCGGAAAGCCTGATCAAGTCACTGCGGCGCCGCCATTATGTTGTCGCGCAGAGCGCCCCGCGGGGCTTGCCAACAACGCCGCAGGCCTATCTGGCATACCAGGCGGTGATAATCGCCAATGTCCCCAGCGAAGCGCTGAGCGACGCCTTCCAGAACGCGCTCAATCATTATGTGGCGGATTACGGCGGCGGCTTGATCGTGACCGGCAATACTTTGCGTGACTACAAGTATCACGGGAGCTTGCTCGAAAAGACTCTGCCGGTGGAGTTTCAGCCGCAACCTCCGCCGCCCTCGCGCGAGCCCATCGCCGTCTATCTTCTCATCGATCGCTCGAATTCTATGAGCTACAATTCGCGCTATCCAGCGGTACGCGATTACGAGCGCATTCGGTACGCGAAAGAGGCGGCGCTGGCGTTGCTCAACCAGCTCGACGACACCGACTACGCGGGCGTAATCGCGTTTGACTCCGAGCCCTACGTATTGGGGCATCTGCGACCGTTAGGCGAAGATCGCGCCCAGCTTGACCAGCGCATCGAGCGGCTCGAGCCTGGTGGCGGCACCGATTTTCTCGAAGCATTGCAAATCGCGCAACGTGAAATTCTTGCCAGCGGCCTGCCGGTACGTGAAGTGATCCTGCTTACCGATGGCGATACCAACCGGCAGTACCATGATCACGATCAGATCATGGCGGATTACGCCAAGAACCAGATTCCGGTGTCCACCATCAGGATTGGACCGGATCTGGAAAATTTGCGGCTGCTGCAGGATTTCGCGAAGAGAACCGGCGGTGTGTTCTATCGCGTCCAGGATATTCGCAAGTTGCCGCAATTGCTGGTCAATCTAACGCACGAGGCACAAAATTTTAAACATCATCAGCACAGCCAGATTGACATCGGCGCCAACAGCTCGATCCTCAGCGGCCTCACTTCAGGGCCGCTTCCACCAATAGATTCCTACGCGCTCACCAAGCCCAAGGATGGCGCCGAAGTACCGCTGGTCCTTGATCAAGGGCAGCGCAGCGAGCCGTTGCTGGCGACTTGGCAATACGAGTTGGGCCGCAGCGCGATTTTCGCGGCCGATCCGGATTCGATGGGTTCGCTATCCTGGATCAGATGGGATCATTATGCGGAGTTCTGGTCGCAGTTGGTAAGCTGGGTGGCGCGGCCCGGTGACTCGGGTCCCTTTACGCTTAAAGTCACGGATGAATCGGACGGATCGCTCAGCATCGAAGCGCTCAAGGCCGATCGCGTCCCGGTCAGTAATCTGTTTTGCCGCATTTCCGGACCACACCAGGTTACCGACGTGCCGATGAGCCAGGTTGGCGCCACGCTGTATCGCGGCGAGTCCGCGCCGCTACCGCACGGCAAGTACAAGGCCGTGCTGATGGTCAAGTCGGGTGATCTTGAGCAAGTCTTGATGGGTCAGGAAGTTGCCGCCACCGGTTCCGAGGCAGCCGACGCCGCAGAGTTGCGTATTCGGCAGCCCGATGTGCCGCTGCTGCGTGAAATAGCTCAGCGCACCGGTGGTGCATACGACGCGCCCGTATCCGCCGTTCTACATCATTACGGTGCGACCATAACGACTTATCGCAGCATCAACAATTGGCTGCTGGCACTGGTCATCGTTTTGTTCCTTGGCGACGTCTTCATCCGCCGCCGCTTCATCGGTAATTGATCAAGCGTGGTGCTGGACGCGGCGTTTGCCTTCCAGTGATTTGAGCCGCATCGCCGCCATCTCAAGCGTTCGATCGGCCTTTGAGAACGTAAAGCGCAGCATCCGACGCCCCAACTCACTCCGGTGATAGAAGCTCGACCCCGGTACTGCCGCAACACCAACCTCGTCCAGCATGAAGTTGGCCGCCGCAAAGTCATCAGCAAAGCCGAGATGAGCGATATCGGCGATGATGTAATAGGCTCCCTGCGGCAAACGGCACTTTAAGCCAGCCGCCGTTAGGGCGTTGAATAACATCGAACGCTTGCGCTCATACGTTGCCGCGAGTTCGCTATGGAATGAATGGGGCAAGCGCAAAGCGGTCGCACCGGCCTCTTGCAACGGATGGGGCGCGCCAACCGTGAGAAAATCGTGAACTTTACGAATCGCGGAAGTCAGACGCGCCGAGGCAATCGTGTACGCCAAACGCCATCCGGTGACCGAGTAGGTTTTGGAAAGGCCACTGATGGTAATCGTCCGCTCCGCCATACCCGGCAGGCTGGCAAGCGAGATATGGCGCACTCCGTCATAAATGATGTGCTCGTAGATTTCGTCGGTGATCGCGAGCGTATCGTGGCGCTGACACAACTCGGCGATAATTTCCAATTCGGCACGGCTGAAGACCTTGCCGGCCGGATTATGAGGAGTGTTGACAATAATCGCCTTGGTGCGAGGGCCAAACGCCGCCTCCAATTCGTCGTGGTCAATGTGAAAATCCGGTTCGCGCAGGGCTACATAACGGGGAATCGCACCGGCCAGAATCGTGTCGGGGCCGTAATTCTCGTAAAAGGGCTCGAAGATGACGACCTCGTCGCCTGGATTGATGACGGCGAGTAGGCTCGCCACCATCGCCTCGGTCGCACCACAAGTGACCGTCACATTTTCATCTGGATCGCAGGCAAGACCGTTATATGCACGCGCTTTTTCCGCAATCGCGGCACGAAAATTGGGTGCACCATGCGTAATCGCGTACTGGTTGAAATCCTCGTCGATAGCGCGCTTGGCGGCCTCTTTGAGCTCGATCGGTGAAGGAAAATCCGGAAAACCTTGGGCG
>JBOHWM010000534.1:0-1631 GCA_050736555.1 Binataceae bacterium (SeqCode) | reverse complement strand
TGTCACCGCCATCTTCACCGCGCCGACGGCGGTGCGGATGCTGATGCGTTTCGGAATCGAACCCGCCCAAGGCTATGATTTGGCCTCCATCGAGCGCATTTTCTGCGCCGGTGAAGCGCTCAACGCGCCAGCCTGGCGATGGCTGCAGCACGAATTATTCAACGACCGTGTACCCGTCATCGACCATTGGTGGCAAACCGAGACTGGCGGTCCGGTAGTCGGCAATCCTTACGGACTCAGCCTGCTGCCGATCAAGCCGGGCTCGGCGGGAGTCGCATTGCCTGGCTTCGAGGTCGAAGTCCGGGACCTTGACGGCAGGCAATGCGCGCCGGGAGAAAAAGGCATCGTGGTGATAACGCGACCCTTTCCGGGCCTCACTCCGACTATCTGGAATGATCCTGAACGCTACGCGCGCGACTACTGGTCGCGCATCCCGGGCGTCTATTTCACCGGCGACGCCGCTCATATGGACGAAGAGGGCTATATTTGGTTCGGTGGGCGTGCCGACGAGATCATCAAAATCGCCGGTCATCGGCTCGGCACGGCGGAAGTGGAGACCGCCATCTTGCTGCATCCCGATGTGGCCGAAGCGGGAGTTACCGGCCGGCCCGACGAATTGCGCGGCGAGATCATCTCCGCCTTCGTCGCGCTCAAATCGGGCCGCAACGCTTCGTCCAAACTGGCCGAAAATATCAAAGCGACCGTGCGCGAAGCCCTCGGCCCAGTGGCGGTGATTGGCGAGATCAACTTCGTCAGCACGCTGCCCAAGACCCGCAGCGGCAAGATCATGCGGCGCGTGCTGAAAGCGATAATTCTGGGCCGCGACCCCGGCGATATCTCGACTATCGAAGACGAAGGCTCGGTCGAGGAAATTCGCGAAGCGTGGGCGCAGATGCGTCGCGAAATCGCGCAAACTTAACAAGCCGCGGCGGCTCTGACGAAATGCTCTTCGTTGCGTTCAAAGACGGCGATTTTTTGACCACCAACAAGCGCCGCCCCCTTTTATCATCCTTGAGGTACGCGACTTTATTTTGAACGCAGCCCGCTTCGCTTTCGGCTAGGCTAGTGTCGCACGATGGCGCAGCAGGAAATCGATCACGGCGCGATTGAAGGCCTCGGGCCGCTCGATATTTGAGAGGTGGCCCGCGCTTTCGATGATCGTCAGTTCAGCCCCGCTAATCCGAGCGGCCATGGCGCGCGAGACTGACGGCGGCGCAGCCGATCTTCCCCGCCGACCACGAAATGGCACGGTACGGCGATACCTTCAAGCTCGAATTTCACCGCATAATTGGCCATCCCGGCAATCGTTTTCAGATACGATTCCTTGTGCAAGGCCGCCATGCTCGCGACCAAACGGTCAAAACGGCTGGAGGCGCCGATTCGCTGATAAGCGTGCGGGCAACCACTGGCGCGATATCGGCGGGCTGCTTGCCTTTTAGCAACGGTTCCTGGCGCAGGCGGATGAATTCAGCACGCTGCGCCGAATCAAGGCCGCTCATGCCCGGCAACGAATCGCATATGGTCAAACTCGCGACCTTTTCGGGGTAACGTCGTTGGAAGTCCAGCGCCACCACGCCACCCATTGAAAGCCCAACCACGTGCGCTCTCGCGGCGCTGAAATAGTCAATGAC
>JBOHWM010000533.1:0-6503 GCA_050736555.1 Binataceae bacterium (SeqCode) | reverse complement strand
CCACTTACTTCGCGACCGGACTCAAGGGGCGCTATCGTGAATCGGGCGGCGGCTACGGCGACCATGGCGCCCTCGACGGCGACTACCTCGTGCGCAAGCCTGACGGCGGAGAAATCAGAATTCCAATGCGGCGTGCGATGAACGCGGTGCTGCGCGACGCTTACGTGCAGGATTGCGAGCGCGGACTCAAACGCTGGAATCGTGAGCTGGAACGCCGTGACCTGGCAGCGCGGCTTTATCTGCCAGCCATCTTCTTCAATCGCAAGGTCGGGCTCTGTGCGAATCTTCCGTGCGAGCCGGGTGGCGGATTGATTCCCGCGGACGAATTCGCTTCGCGGCTAAATGAATGGCTGCCTTCAGAGCACGATCGCGCGCGTGTTGCGGAACTGATAAAGCCGGTCTACGAGCCGGGAAAAATCGCTGGATGGATCGCCCCGCCGGCGCGCGGCGTCAACAATCAACCGCTTGATTTTGAATACGTGCGTATGCATTAAATGGCGGCGCAGTACCCGGAATTCAGCCACGTGTGGAGTAGCTCGGTCGATAATGGCGGCGGTGAGGGTCAAGCGGCCCAAGTCCTCGTCGTTGAGTGAAATCAGCCCCAAGTGAACTTCTCGCCGCTCGACTGGCACCATTTCCGTCTACCTTGCGATCATCTGTCAGCCGCGCGCTCTTAATTCGCGTCGCAAAATCTTGCCGGTGGTGGTCTTGGGCAAATCGGCAACGAACTCGATTTCCTGGGGCACCTTGTAGGGCGCGATCGCGCCGCGCACATGAGCCTTGATCTCGACGGTCAGGGATTCGTGCGCCTGATGACCGGGCTTCAGCGTGAGAAACGCTTTAACCCGGTGCTCGCCGTGCTCGGCATCGAGCCCCACCACGGCGGCTTCGAGCACCGCTGGATGTTCCATCAGCACGGCTTCAACTTCCCTTGGTGAAATCAGATAGGCGCGGCTTTTGATCAAATCATCGGAGCGCGAAAGGTACCAATAATAACCCTCGTCATCCACGTGACAGATGTCTTTCGTGTAGTACCAGCCGCCGCGATTCACCGCGGCCCAGCGTTCGGGATCGTTGCGATATCCAAGCGCGAGCCCTGGATGATCATTGCGAAAGACCAGATGTCCCGGCTCGCCAGGAGCGCAGGGCGCGCCGGAATCGTCCAACACGTTTACGTCATAGCCCGGAAGGGGCTTGCCCATCGAGCCCGGCTTGATGCGTGCGCCGAGTTGATTGCCAATGAAAATATGACATTCGGTCTGGCCGATGCCGTCGTGCAGCGTCACTCCGAGCCGTTCTTGCCAATCCCGGAAAGTGTCTTCAGGCAGCGCCTCGCCCGCGCTCACACCCATTTTGAGCGTGCGTAGTTTGGAGCGAGCCTCCGCGTCGTCCACTGCCGCAATCATGCGATAGATGGTCGGGACCGCGTACATGACCGTGGCGCCGCGACGCTTTATCGTGTGCAACGCGGCTTCCGGGTCGAAGCGGCCTTCATGAATTACGGTCGAGGCGCCGAACAATAACGGAAAGAAGAAACCAGAGCCGAGCGGATAGATGAAGGACCAGTCCTGCGGCTGATAACAGACATCATCGGCGCTAAGGCGCACCATCACGCGATTAACCGGGTCGCCCGCGCCCAGAATCCATCGATGGGCCTGCTCAACGCCCTTCGGATCCCCAGTCGTGCCGGAGGTGTAAATGATAAACGCGAGTTGATCCGCCCGAGTTGGCTCAGGGGTCAGTTCGGATGATGCACGTTCCATCAAGCGCGGCCACGACAATTCACCATGGCTGTCAGCGATGATGACGTGCTTCAGAAAGGGTGCACCGGCGCGAGCGGCCTCAATCGCCGGCGCCAATTCTTCCGTTGAGACGACGACAGACGCTTCACTGTTGTTCAGAATCTTGGCGATTTCGTGATCGCGAAAGAGGAAATTGCTCGGAATCACCACCGCGCCAATTTTGAACGCCCCCAGGATTGCGATCATCGAATAGATGTTCGTGCCCAACCGCAACATCACGCGTTCGCCGGCGCGCACTCCCAGTCCACGCAAGACGTTGCCAAAGCGATTGGAGAGCTCGCGCAATTCGGCGTAGCTGTATGCGCGATCACCAGTCCACGCCGCGATCCTGGCGCCCCGTCCCGCCGCGACATGACGGTCGACGACAGCTTCCGCGATAT
This sequence comes from Binataceae bacterium (SeqCode), assembly GCA_050736555.1. Taxonomy (GTDB): domain Bacteria; phylum Desulfobacterota; class Binatia; order Binatales; family Binataceae; genus JBOHWJ01. The sequence goes on along the minus strand of JBOHWM010000533.1, from coordinate 4,321 downwards.
TCAGCCGCGTTGGGATGTAAAGGTATGGCCTGCGCTCTAATTCATCAGCGGCCATGATTGATTCACCTCGAAAGCCTGTCGATTATGCCGCAGTCGATCACTTCGATAGTCGCTTTTCCCTTGAAGACCGGCAAGCCTCCGTGCGAAATTGGGCCATCCGCGAGGCTGCGCTTAATGAAGATAGTTTCAACCGTTGGTCTTACTCCCGAGCAGCGCGCCATCATCGAGGCGGCGGCGGGCGATGCGGAACTGAGCGATCGTAATTGCCGGTCGCAGGCCGAAATCGTCGACTTTGCCTCGGGATGCGACATCCTGTTCACTTTCCGTGCCCCTGATGATCTGATGCGGAAATCGCCGCGGCTCAAATGGATTCAGCTTCTCAGCGCCGGCGCCGACCATCTGATGAGAGGGCAGGTGGCCGAACGCACGCAGGTCGCCGTGACCACCGCCAGCGGGATCCATGCGACACCGATTGCCGAATATACGATCGGATCAATGCTTGCGTTTGCGCACGGCTTCCATATCACTTCGCGATCGCAATTCCGGCGCGAATGGAAGCGCGACAATTTCATGCGGACGCTGGATTCGATGCGCGGGAAAACCCTGGGAGTGGTCGGTTACGGCTCGATCGGGCGCGAAACCGCGCGTATCGCGTGTGCGCTCGGGATGGACGTGCTGGCGTTGAAGCGCAATCGGGCCGCTCGTATGGACCCGGGCTGGAATCCTCCGGGTGTGGGCGATCCCGCCGGCGAACTGCCGGGGCGCTTCTATGGACCGGAAGAATGCGCGGCGATGCTGGCTGAGAGCGATTACATAACCGTCACCTTGCCGCTAACCGAGTCCACGCGCAAATTCGTCGGCTATGATCAAATCGCCGCGATGCGCGCGCATGCTTATATCGTGAATATCGGACGAGGCGAGGTTATCGATCAGGCGGCCTTGATTGATGCTTTGCGCGATAATCGTATCGGCGGCGCGGGCCTCGACGTCTTCGAGCATGAGCCGTTGGAATCCGAGAGCCCGCTGTGGGATATGGAAAACGTCATCCTGACCCCTCACATGTCGGGTGCGCACAAAAATTACAATACCGACGCCTGCCGTCTGTTTGCCGACAACCTGCGTCGTCTCCGCCGCGGCGAGCCGCTGTTCAACCTGGTCGATCGCACGCTCGGTTATTGAGAAGAAACGCGCGACTACTGGCCTTGGAATTTGGGCGCGCGCTTGGCTAAAAACGCGCTGATACCCTCTTGGCCATCTCTGGTTCCGCCCATCTCGGCAATGATCGTGCTCTCCAGTTCCATCTGTTGTTCGAGCGTGTTGTTACTGGTCATCGCCATCAGCCGTTTGACTCCGCCGTAGGCGAGGGTCGCGCCGCTGGCAAGTTCCTTGGCAACTTTGTCCGCTTCCGCGAGCAAGGCGGCGTCCGCCACCACGCGCGTGATCAGGCCGACACTTTGCGCCTCCTGGGCGCTCAGCGTGCGACTAGTCAGGGCCAATTCCATGGTCCTGCGCAGGCCGATAACGCGCGGTAGGAAATAACTCGACGAGCCGTCAAGCGTCAGACCAACGCGCGTGTACGCGAGCGTGAAGCGCGATGATTCTCCCGCCAGCACGATATCGCCGGCGCAGGCGAGGCTCATGCCGCCGCCACCGGCGTTGCCGTTGACAGCGACAATTACCGGCGCACGCATCCGTGCGAAGTGCGCAATCGCACCGTGCAGATAATGCGTCACCTCTTTCAGATAGCCGGGCAGCTCGCTTGGCGGCTGTGAGGCGAACGCCTTGAGATCGCCGCCTCCGCAAAACATCTTGCCCGCCCCGGTGAGCAGCACCGCACGGACGTCGGCATCGATCTCGCACTGCCGCACCGCGTCGTTGATCTCCCGTACCAGGCCAGCGTTGAGCGCATTGGCGGCGTCCGGGCGATTGAGCGTGAGATAGGCGACATGGTCGCGCTTTTCGAAAATCAAGTCGGACATTTTTGTCTCCGTAATGATTTAAAGGTATCAGCCGCGAGACCGTTAGAGTGCGCGATACCATTCGGCGAGCGCGGTGCCGATCTCATGCGGTGAATCTTCTTGAATAAAATGGATGCCCTTTACCGTAATTTCGCGCTGATTCGGCCAGATGCGGCAGAATTCGCGCTGTGAGCCTGTCAGAATCGAGCCCGGGTCCGCGTTGATGAATAATTTCGGGATTGTGCTTTGGCGGAGCCACTCCCCATAAGCCTTGACGATGGCGGTGACGTCGGCGGGTTCGCCGTCGATCGGAATTTGACGCGGCCAAGTAAGAGTAGGGCGCCGTGATTCGCCGGCCTCAAGGTAGGGCTTGCGATAAGCGGCCATTTCGTCAGCGGTAAGCTTTCGCATCACGCTGGCCGGCAGGATCCGTTCGACGAAGAGATTCTTTTGCAGGACCATCTCTTCGCCAGCAGGAGATCGCATCGCTCGAAAAATCTCTCGCGCGCGCCCCGGCCATGACGACCATTGAAGTGGCGCCACAATCGCTTCCATATACGCGATTGCGTTGACTGCGGCCTGATGACGATAAGCCCAGTGAAATCCCAGTGCCGAACCCCAGTCGTGCATCACGAGCGTGACATTGCGCTCGAGCTTGAGAGCGTCCAACCATGCGTCGAGATAACGCGCGTGATCGACGAACCGATATGAGCCATCGGGAGCCTTGCCCGATTCCCCCATCCCGACCAAGTCGGGCGCCAGGCATCGCGCGGATTTCGACAGGTAAGGAATGATGTTGCGCCATAGGAAAGATGAAGTCGGATTGCCGTGGAGGAAAACTATCGGGTCGCCGTTGCCGGTGTCAACGTAGGCCATTTCGGTGCCAGCCACGCTCAAGCGTTGGCGCACATGCGGGTCGGCGGGCGAAATCGGTACATCGCTTTGCGCATTACTCATGGTGACAGCTCCATCTTTGGAGATACGACCTCGCCCCCTCCCACGCAAGCACCCGCCCTCGTCTGGACGTGATGTCAATCGCCGGCGCGGAAGCCGACGTGGTGATTTGAACTGTTCTGCCGTTCGCCGCGCGTGAGAGCGTACAACTCAGAGAGTGTCAGCGAACTTTTCGGCTCCGTTGCGACTCCCGCGTGCGCCAGCCAAACTCTGGCCTCTTCGCGCGTCAGAGTGTTGAATTCAACCGCGGAAAGACAGCGGCCGGGCCGTGTGACGGCGGGATTCAATTTGCCCGATTCCTCGTTGGTCGTGATCAGAAACAGGACCCTCAGTCCCTGGCCGATTAATCCCTCGGTGGTATTCAAAAGTCGCGATAACGCCTGTCCGACGTTCTGCCGTGCGTCGATTGAGAGCAACTCGCCGGTATCCTCCATCACCAGCAGTCGCCAGCGCTCGTCGTCGGCGTTTTCGTCCAGCAGCATATGGAGCAGGTAACCGGCGCGCCCGAGCATGGCCTCGGGATCGGTGATGTAGTGGATGTCGCACCAAGATTTCCACTCGTAAGCGAGTGCCCGCAACGCGTAGGTCTTGCCGGTTCCCGGCCTGCCGTGCCACAGCATCAGGCGTCCGCCTTTGAGATTCTCCGCGTTAAGCGCCATCAGCAGGCCAAGTTTGGTGCCGGTCGCGGCATTATAGTTGGAAGCAATGTCCGTCCATCGCACGGCATCGAGATAGCGTTCGTTGGAATCGGGACTGGGCGAGCTGTCACGCCAGAACGAGACGGATACGCGCGGGGTCCCGGTCTCTTCCGGTTTGCGTTCGAACCTGGTGACGAATTCCGCCAATACCACGTGCGCCTCTCTCAATTGTCGTGCGGCGACTTCGATTTCCAGACGGCCGTTGGATACCCGTTCCAGCCGAATCAGCGACCCTGTCTGGTCGTTGCCGCGTTTCAACAGGACCTCCTTCATAGTTGCGCTTTCCGTCCAGTAAAGGACGCGATCCTCCAGTTCTTCGGGGGCCAAATCGGCGCTCAGGCCGACGTCTTGCTCGACGCGATAAACCAGGCCGTCAAGCGCAATTGCGACTTCGAACTTGGCGTGAAGTGGGCGGGTTTCCTGCTGGATGATTCGCATCAATAGCTGTTCACCAGTGTCGCCATAGCCGTGGAATTCGCGCGCCGCTTCGACCATTTTCATATTGGTCAGCTTGTCACCTCCTGAAAACCTCATTTTCTGTCAAACCTCTGTGTCAACGGTTGCCGCCGCGTCGAAAGTCGAGCGCATCGTTTTTAAGCGCTACGCTCGCGGACTCGCTTCGCAGGGAAGCACTGTAAAGTCACATTTGTCATTCTGAACGCAGTTCGCCATCAGCGGAGCCGAAGGCGAAGCGAGCGAACGAGTCTGCGA
>JBOHWM010000532.1:0-9372 GCA_050736555.1 Binataceae bacterium (SeqCode) | reverse complement strand
AACCTCATCACCTCGAAATCAAGCCGGTCCGCGGAGGCGTCGATACGCAGCACTGGATGGGAAAAGTCGGCAACGGCGAGGTTGAAGCTGACCGGCGAGCCTTCAAGTTGCGCCGCCGGAATCGAGAAATTCAAGCCGCGGTCATTTAGACTCAGAACCGCGGATTGTGCGTTCAGGGGCGAGCGCAAAAAGCCGAACTGAACGGTGCCGCGCCCCATCGTGAGCTTGCCCTTGACGATCGGCTTGCCGCGCACGTCGTTATTGATGGTTAACGCGCCGCCCAGCTTCCCGTTCACCCCTACCTGGTCCGGCGGTACGAATAGCGGCACCCATTGCGAAGTGCGCAGGCGATGAAGTCCCAGCGTCAAGTGATGGAACAGGGGCAACGGCGCGCGGGGTGTCAGGCTTCCGTTGAGGGTCAGGCTTGCTTCGCTCGCCGGCGTGTTAGCCGGCACCGCGATTATGCGCTCGAAGGTAAGTTTGCGTGGCCCCACGGTGATCGTACCGCTTTCGAGCGCTATCGGAGTGGGCGCCTTGGCTACGGCAAACTGCACATGGCTTACGTCGAGCCGGACGGCGTAGTCCGAGGGTGCCGATAATTTCAGGCGATGCAGTTTCCCCGACGTTGTCAGCTTGATAGGAACGTTGCCGCGCACATATTCAATCGCTTGCAACTTCTTGCGTTCGGAGTTGCTCATTAGACGCAAAGCCAACGGATAAAGCTCGTCAAGCTTGGCGTCGCCACGCGCACTCAACTGATAATTGATAAGCTTGGGCGCTCGGCGCAGATCGGTTGACAGATCGAGATCTTCGAGTTGCGATTCGCCGATGTCCGCGGAGGTTTGGCGCAGATCAAGTACGCCGCCGCTATAGCTTAACTGGGTATCGAGCTGCGTGATCGGCGCAATCAGCGTGGCGGCGGGTGGCGTGTACCCGGCATCAATGATAGCCGCGTTGATTCGCAGGCTGTCACGGAAAGTTTCAAATGTCCAAGCCTGGATAGGTGTGACCGAAGCGAAATCAGCTTGGGCTAAAGTCAAGTTTCCCGCCGTCAAGCCGTTGGCGAAGGACGTCACGGATTGAGGAATTTGGCGGAAGTTCCGTAACCACACTCTTAGTTGGCTGAGCGGAATTCTGACATCAGTGATAGTGAAAGCGGCCGATCGTTCAGGTTGGTAAGGCAACGTGATCGAAGCCACGCCGCCGGCTAGCAATCGATTGCCCTGGCGCAGCTTCACATCGTTCAATTTCAACTCTTGCTGGGTGGCGTTGAACGTAGCGGCCAGAGTCGAACTACCCAGATGCAGCGGTGCAATCAGAGCTTTTCCTTCGGCCGTCAGGCGATGGAAAAGCAGCGAACCTGTTCCGGCTAGTTCGCCATCACGCGTGAGCGTTATCCTTGCGCCTCCTTCGACGTTGCCGCTCATCAGCACGCCGCTGGCGAGTTCCATGCGAGCTAGTCTCAAGCCCCAAAACCACACATGGCCCTTGGAAATAACACGCGGCGACGGCGCGACCTTACCAAGCCAGATATCACCCGCCAAGTACAAGCCCGCGACCGGAGGCGGCGTGAAGCGCCCGTCAAAAGTCAACCGCCAGGGCCAATTTGTGCCATGACGATGGAGCCGGCGCGCGGATACGTCAAATTCGCCGACGATCATACGGCCGTGATGGCCATAGACCTGACCGCCGTCGAGGTCGAAGCGCAGAGCGAGGTCGGAGAGCTGGCGCAACACCTCGCTGGTTTTCTCAACCAAGGCCGGTGTGAGTCCCGGCAGCGTCGCGCTGGAGATTTGTGGAATAGTGGGCGGCAGATGAATGCGGGGATGATCCAGCACCAGCGCGTGCAGTGGCAATCCACGCGCGCTCAAGATTGAGTGATAGCTGACTGCCGCTTTGATATCGTCGGCGGCGGCCAGTTCCGCGCCATCCTTGAAGATGCGTGGCCGTTCAAGGATTACGTCCAGATGACTGTTGAAGCCCAAGCGGCTGCCGGCGATGACGATCTTGTAGCCGGTGCGCTGGCCGACGCGCGCAAGCACCAGCTTGACCAGCCGGGTTTGATTGTGAAGCGCCAGCAGGGCGGCAACACCGGTAAGCACCAGCAGCACGGCCACGCCAATGATAAGGTAGCGGACGAGTCTCATCTAACCGTGCGCCGCGCCGCTATCAGGGCCCCGCGAAATTACTCGCCTTCGAGTGCCTCCGGCATCGCAACGTCGGACCATCCCGCGCGATGCTTGCCGCGCAGGGCTGTCTTCAAAATCCGGTTGCGGACGCGCACCGATTTAGGGGTCAGTTCAACCAGTTCCTCTTCGTCGATCCATTCCAGCGCGGTGTCCAGCGTCAGGACGCGCGGCGGTGACAGCCGTATCGCTTCGTCATGGCCGGCGGCACGGATATTGGTCAGCTTCTTCTCGCGGCATACATTGACCGGCAGATTGGTCTCGCGCGCATACTCGCCCACGATCATGCCTTCATAGACCGGCTCGCCCGCGCCGATAAAAAAGCGTCCACGCTCCTGCAGATGGAAAATCGCGTAGCCGCTGGCCACCCCTTCACGATCAGAGATCATCGCGCCGTTTTGCCGCGAGCGGATCGTCCCGCACCATGGACCGTAGCCGTTAAACACCGAGTGCATCACGCCGAGGCCGCGGGTTTCGGCAAGGAAACGGCCGCGAAAGCCGATAAGCCCGCGTGCGGGAGCATCATACTCAAGGCGCACCCGGCCACTTGCATGGGTCTCCATCGTGCGCATCCGGCCTTTGCGTGCGGATAGAAATTGCGTCACCGTGCCGATGTATTCTTCCGGAATATCTATCACCAGGAACTCCATTGGCTCGGTCACCGCACCGTCGGCATTCCGGGTGATCACGGTCGGCTTTGAAACCTGCAGCTCATAGCCCTCACGGCGCATGGTTTCGAGGATCACGGCAAGCTGCAATTCACCGCGGCCAATCACGCGCCAGGCATCGGGGCCGAGCTGTTCGACGCGAACGCTGACGTTGCGGCGCGCTTCGAAATCAATCCGTTCTCCCAGCTTGCGCGAGGTTACGAAGCTGCCCTCGCGCCCGCTCCAGGGCGAGTTGTTGACCGAAAAAGTCATGGCGACTGTGGGTTCGTCCACCCGAATCGCGGGCAGCGGCCGCGGGTTTTCAAGTTCCGCGATGGTCTCGCCGATTTCGATGTCCTCGGCCCCCGCCACCAGCTCGATATCGCCCGCGCGCGCCTCGGTGAGTTCCACGCGCTTAAGCGCCTGCCATCCGTAAAGCCGCGCGATTTTGCAAGTGCCGCGACTGCCATCACGACGGCATAGCGAATAGGTGGCGCCGGCCATCAGCACGCCCGAAACCAGTCGTCCGATCGCGAGCCGGCCGACGTAGTCGTCATAGGCGAGATTGTTAACCTGGAATTGCACGCTCGACGCCGGATCAACTTCGGGTCCTGGCAGATGAGTGATAATCGCGTCGAACAAAGGCTTCAGATCAATGCCGCTTTCGGTCAGCCTGGCTGACGCGGTGCCGGCGCGCGCGTTGGTGTAAAGCACCTGGAATTCAAGCTGATCTTCATTGGCGCCGAGATCGATGAAAAGATCATAGATTTCATCGAGAACCTCGGCCGGCCGCGCATCGGAACGGTCTATCTTGTTGATGCATACGATGGCAGGCAGGCCCGCCTCGAACGCTTTCTTCAATACGAAGCGGGTTTGCGGCAGCGGTCCCTCGCAGGCGTCGACCAGCAGCAACACCCCATCGACCATCGAAAGCGTGCGCTCAACCTCGCCGCCGAAGTCCGAATGGCCCGGTGTATCAACGATATTGATGCGGGTCTGGCCCCACACGATCGAAGTATTCTTGGCCATGATCGTGATGCCACGTTCACGTTCCAAGGCAAACGAATCCATCACCCTATCGACCAACTGCTCGTTGGCACGAAACACGCCCGATTGACGCAAGAGCGCATCGACAAGCGTGGTTTTGCCGTGATCGACATGGGCTACAATGGCGAGATTACGGATATCCTGGCGTCGCATTTGTCGGGCAAATAGTAAAGCGCAGCCGGACTGAAGCGGCCGCGTTCCACTAGATTACCTGTCCTCATCTCAGATGTAAACGCGGGTGCGTGCTCAATGATGCGAGATGCCGGCGGCACCCAGTTTTTGAGGAAAGACGCTCAGACGCACGCGGCAATCACCGTAGTGCTCTCCATAACACAAGTCAGCCACCACGCCGGGCTTGGGTTCGTCCGCTTCACGTGCGTAGCCGGGGCAAATCCATCGATCACCCCGCCGATACATCGCGACGGCGTAATAGCTGCCGGCGGCGACATGACCCTGGACTGATCCACCGAGTGAGCGGGTTGAAACCACGGTAAAGCCGTCATGGCCGCTGCCGAGTTGGAACTGCATCAGTGTTAGAACCCAACCGCGACCGCCTTCGACGCCGTACTTAACAGGAGTATTAGCGGTGAAAACCGGCTTGTCGCGGCACAACCATGGACGCGGCTCTTCCGCCTTCGTACTCGCCGCGAATACGCCTAATAACGCAGTGACCGTGATCAGAACCATTCCCGTGCGAATCCCGCACATATGTCCCTCCGCCTCCGCCGCCGCAACGCGTGCCGCATGTTATTCGACGCTGGATGCCTCAGCCACTTCGATTATCCGGCTCACAATCGCGCCAAGGTTGGAGTCCCTGGGCGTGAAGACGGCTGCCACGCCGAGTTCGCGCAGACGGGGGCGATCCCCTTGCGGAATAATGCCGCCCATCACAAGCTTGACCTCGGGCGCGCCACGCCGTTTCAAAGTTTCCAGCGCCTCACGTGCAATTCCCATGTGAGCGCCCGCAAGACTGCTGATCGCCAACACGTCCGCATCTTCTTGTAAAGCCGTCTCGACTAATTGTTGGGGGGTTTGTTTAAAACCGGCGAGAATGACTTCCATCCCGGCCTGCATACAGGCGTGCGCGAGCAGCTTGACCGCGTTGATATGGCCGTCGAGTCCGGCCTTGCCCAACGCGAGACGAATTTTGCGCTCCGCGCGCGGGATGGCGAAGGAAGCGACGGTGGCGGAGCCGTCGAGAATCGGCGGGGTGTAACGGCCGCCGGTGGCGGATTCAATCGAAGTGGTCCATTCACCGACCGTGCCGCCGGCGCGTGCCAGAGCGATCGTTGGCTCCATCGTATCGTCAGCGGCAGCGGCGGCGCGTTCGAGCCGTTCACGTGCCCGCGCGACGGCACTTTGTATGCGCTCGCCGCGCCAGTTCCGCAATGCTTCTATCCGATCGCGTTCCAGCGCGTCGTAATCGAGTGATTCCTCGGGCGTGCCTGACGGGGCGAGACCGATTTCGCCCATGAACGCGTTGACGCCAATCTGGACGATTTCCCCGCTCTCCAGCCGGTGTTGTCGTTCTGCCAGGGCACGGGTCAGCCCGCCGCTGACAATCGCGATGGCGGGCGCGTAACCAGCTTCTCGCAGGCGCAGCGCGATCGCACGCGCATTCTCACAGGTCTCGTCGGTAAGCCGCTCGATCACGCGGCTGCCCTCGAAGATGTCGCCGTACTGCGCGATGCCGGTTTCATGCATCAGCACCTGCTGAGTGCGCAATCCAATCAATTGCTCGGCCTGGTCCGGCAACGCCATCGCCTCGCGGAAACCCGGCAATTGCAAAGCGTTGACGCGCGCGCCGCCGGAAATCACCACCGGCAGCGCTTCGTAGGCGATGCGAATGATGTTGACCTCGGGTTGTTGCTCCGTGAGGGTCAGTGAGCGCACTTGGCATCCGGCGCGGAAAGCTACGTCGGTGATGCCGTATTGGTCGGCACAAAGCTCGCGCCATAACTTGAAGTACGCGCGAACTTTGCAAATCTCGGGCACCAACTCGATACCGCTGTTGATGAAAAAGGAGATGCGCTTGACAGTCTGGACAAAAGCGTCTTTTGCCAGATGCGGACGCAGCGCGTCCAACAGCATCAGCGCGTTGCCGAACGCATAGCCAATCTCCTCGGCTGGTCCGGCGCCGCTCTCCATGTAATGGTAGCCGCAACAGTTGATCGGATTCCAATTGGGCACGCGTTCAACCGCGAATTTTATAAGCCCAGTCGAGAGCCGCAGCGATACTTCGGGCTGGAAAATCGAAGTCCCGCGCGCGACATATTCCTTGAGCAGATCGTTTTGCGTGGTGCCGCGCAGTTGTTCCCATGGAATTCCGTGATGCTCGGCCATCACCAGGTAAAGCGCGAACACAAACGGCGCGGTGGCATTGATCGTCATCGAGGTATTGATCTGTTCGAGCGCAATGCCGGCTAGCAAATTCTCCATGTCCCGCCAATGGCAAATCGACACGCCCGCTTTACCAACCTCGCCAGCGGCGATCGCCGCGTCAGCGTCATAGCCATTTTGCGTGGGCAGGTCGAAGGCAATCGAAAGCCCGCGCTGACCCTGCGCGAGATTGTTGCGGAAGCGTCGATTGGCCTGCGCTGCATCCCCGAATCCGGCATAGGTGCGAATGATCCACGGCTCACGCGCGAGCCGGTGGTTGGATTGGTTCGTCGTTTGCGCCATCTTGTCCTCCGGCCTGGCGCCGGATGCGACCAAGCGTAATTGCCCGCATCCGCTGATACCAGTCTTCGAGGTCTTATGAATCAAGACGAGGCGAGCTGCTCAACCATTGCGGCCGTAAGTGAACGCCCCGAAAGCCCGCGCCACTCCTTTAGTTCAATAACTGAACATCCGATACGACGCTCCAAAACTCCACGCGCGCGGCGCTCGCGGGTGCGTCGATTGAGCTCGCGTCGCGCGATTCCCACTAACGGGCCGTATGCCTCCACGGCTCGACCGGTGCGCGGGAACAGGCGCGCCACGTCACTGGAATCGAAAGCGGCCGGGCTCGCGCGATTAAGGATAATCGCGGAAGTTTCGAGCCCCAGACTATGGAGCGCCGCGTGAGTTTCGAGCGTTTCGGTAATCGGGAGCGGCTCGGCGGTGGTCACTTGCACGAGGGCGCATTTGTCGTCGCGCAGAAAGCTGGCAACATCGCGCGCCTCGCGTCCCACCATGCTGTCGCCGAAGGTTTCGTGCGCGGCAAACGGCATCCGGATAAGGCTCAGCGCCTGCCCACTGGCGGGAGCGTCGAAGATCATCAAGCCCCATGGCGGGCGCGCGGGGCCACGTCGTTCGATTTCGTGATAGACCTTGCCCATCATGGTGAGTTCACGCACCGCGGGAGCGGCGGCGACGAAGTACTGATAGAGCTTGCTGGCCTGGATTGCGCGCAGGATTGGGCGCGGCACCACGAAACTCAGATACTCTTCCAGCGATTCCTGGCCGCCGAGATGCATCGACCAAAGATTGTTATCGAGCGCGATCGGCTCATAGCCGGGGGTTTTACCGTAAGCGGCGGCGATCGGCGTACGCGGGTCGGCCTCAATCACCAAAGTCCTAGTGCCATGACCCGCCGCGTAAGCTGCGATTGCGGTGCTTACGCTACTGCGGCCGACACCGCCCTTGCCGAGCACGAGTAGCGCGCGACGGTCGAGCAGCCACTTCAACATCGGTAGTGCAATCGAGCCAGCCCTACACGCATGACTTCGCTCTCAGGCTGGTTAAAACGATGAACATAGTTTCCGGCGTACAGCGCTATCTGAGTCTGTCCCAGTTCAATTCTGACATCTAAGCCGGTTTAGTTGTAATCGACGACGCCGATCGCTGCGCATTGGTGGCCCGTGCGCGCATCGTCGAGAGTCTCGAATTGCGCTAAACCGAAGGGTTCGCATCATTTAGCCAAAGCGGGCAGACGACCGTTACCATCGTGGAACTTCGGCGACTTTTGGTTATTTGAGGCGGTGCTGGCCGGATTAATCATGTTCGGCAGCCCATTCGCGCTTAAGTTCCTTTGCCGAAACAGCATGAGCTGACTTAAAAAAGACTCAGACACGTCTCCCACCAACGGAAGAAATGAGGGACTGTGCGAGACAAGTCGGGTGGGGTCGCCTCCTGAATGGCGAGGCGAAGAACGGTTGTTTTTGCTGTTAGGTGTTTGGTTTCTGTGGCCGCGGCAAGCATCAATTATGATGCTGGCGCACGTTAATCCCGTTCTTCTCGTGGAGGGAACGCCTCTGACCCTGATCAGCGCAGTAACGATGCCGATTAGGTCTTGAGAGATTAGAACGAAACTTCGCCATTACCGACACCGTATGGAAATCGGCGAATTTTTACGAAGTCGTTCATCCCTGAGCGGACACAATTAGACGCGGCCTTTGCGCTCGCCGTGCCGGATCGTCGAAAGCATGAGTGCGCACGCGCCCTCTCAGCAAACCGTCTTCAACAATTACGGTGCCTTATTTGGGCGTTGACCAGGACGTGAGCTACTCGTAGCAAGGATTGAGCGTCTTCGGACAACGACAGATATTCGCTGGCAGTGGTGGCACGCAAGGTGAGTCCCTCGTCCGAGGCCGCGAGCACGACGATCTCGCCGCATTGCTTGCAGATACTTACGTCGTTCGCACCGGGGCTTTTGCGTCCGGCAATTCCACCCGCCTCAGCCAGTTGGGTTCCGCATGAAGGGCAGCACGAACTCCGAATTCGGATCTCGGGTCGTTCCTGCCAAGCTAAACTTTTTGATTCCATCGATTCCATCTCCCCCCCATCGAGGATGTTCGTGCCATAGCGCGCGGCGTAATTCGCCAGCATGGCTTATGCCAATCGTCATAAGGTGCAGCCAAATGCCAACGCGTTCGAACCTGTAGCCGAAGGGAACAAGTCTGGCGCCAAATGGCGCATGAATTGGTCGAATTATCAAAAGTCTGCCATTTCTTGCGACGCTACCAACCTGTTCGCTGCTCTCAACCGTGGCACCGTCGCTTGTACGAGCGTGCGCGCCAGCCTGATATAAAGTGTCGGTAGTGCCGATCCGATTAAGCCTTGTGAAAGGAGTTTGGCGTGAAAGCAGGGCAAAGTTTCTTCAACTTCTACAGCCATGACTTCGTGCGCGTGGCCGTCGGGGTTCCCGCGATTCGTGTCGCCGATCCCGCGTTTAACGGCGAACAGACTCTATTGCTGATGCGCGAAGCGGTCGAGCGCAAAGTCGTGATGGTCCTGTTTCCGGAACTGGGATTGTCCGCCTATACCTGCGACGACTTGTTCCAGCAACGTGCCGTGCTCGACGGATGCCGCGAATCGCTACGGAAGATTCTGTGTGCGTCCGCGACATGGCCGCTCATAGCCGCCGTCGGCATGCCATTGGTGGTGGAGAACCTGCTTTATAACTGCGCTGTCGTGATCAACCGCGGACATATTCTGGGCGTGGTGCCGAAAACTTTTATTCCCAATTACCGCGAATTCTATGAATTGCGCCAGTTTGCGCCCGGTGACAG